>DAOUYX010000099.1 GCA_030665925.1 Methanosarcinales archaeon
GCTCTATCGTGACTATATTCCATGACAAGATTCTGATTGAAAAACCCAAGGGTTTGCTTGGAAGGAGTTGCCGTGAGACCTATAATAAATGCATCAAAATACTCAAGCACCTGCCGCCAGAGATTGTAAATAGAACGATGACATTCATCGGTAATAATAACATCAAAGGTTTCTATTGGAATCTGAGGATTGTAATAAACCTCTCTCGGCTTTTCCTCCCTAAGTGCTACATCAAACAATGAGTGTTCTTCAATTTCCTCCTCAAACTCTGTCTCTCCTCTAAGCATAGAATAAAGCCGCTGGATCGTGGTGATGCATACTCGACTAACCGGGTCTAACGTATTAGTGGTAAGATGTTGAACATTGTAAAGCTCAGAAAACTTTCTGCCGTCATCCGGCGTAACGTACTGCTCAAATTCCCTGCGTGCTTGACGCCCCAGATTGTTCCTGTCAACCAAAAACAAAATCCGCCGGGCGTTCGCAAGCTTTATCAACCGATAAACGGAACTGACAGCAGTATATGTCTTCCCAGAGCCTGTTGCCATTTGTATAACTGCTCTTGGCCTTGATTCTGCGAAAGACTGCTCAAGATTGTTTATAGCCTCAATTTGACACTCCCACAATCCAGTTGTTATTAGCGATGGCATTCCTCTAAGGCGCGCACGAAGGGTGTCTTCCTGAGAAAGCCACTCTTTAAGTGTCGCCGGCCTATGAAAGGCAAAGACTCTTCGAGAACGAGTGTCTGGATCTCTCGAATCTCTGAAGAAGGTCTCTAAGCCTGTGCTCTCATAGGCAAAAGGAAGAGGTTCCTGTACTTGTGGCAGATTTTCAGAACCTGTAGCTATGTACTTTTCAGATTGTTCGGCAACGCCGCTCAATGTCGTACCTTCAGGTTTTGCTTCCACAACGCCAACAGCCGTTCTATCAACAAAGAGCAAATAATCCACATGCCCTGATTTAAGAGTAAATTCGCGAATGGCTACGCCTAAGGAAGCTCCAAGATTTAATTCTCTTATGTCTTGAATCTCCCAACCTGCTGCTTCCAAAAGGTGGTCAATCTTTTGCCTTGCCTCTTCCTCCGGTTTCATATTAACAATCTTTTTCTATACTTTATACAATTGCCGCTATCCCGTATAATATATGAAGGTCAATGAAGCCTGCGAGTCTGATAATGTATCATAATTTTTCTTTCATCCTTTATTTTACATTCGTTCTTTTCACACAGGGATACTGGGCGTTTTAACTTCATATATCCTCCACCTCTCTCCTCCTATCACCGTGTCATATTTTAGATCAAATCGCGTTTCATCATCAAACGCAGCATCATTTATCTCGAAGTGGTTCTCCCGTGCGAACGTCCTTTCGTAAGGGCCAACGCAGACGTAATCCACGTCGTACTCTTCGAAGAGATTGTAATCCCCCTGGTACATCGCCTTCATATCTTTTTTACGTGCACTGATGCTTGTCCAATCAATGCCGTGCGACCACAGCCAGCCCTCGTAGCCCATCACACGCTGCCGTCCGGTTAAGGCGGGTATAGGATGATTGTGCGCGCTTCCGGTTAGGAACACGCTATCGGGTGCGGTATTCTCACGCACCCACGCGGTCATTTCTATCTCTTCGCCTGACCACACCATATACGTATTCTGTACCATGTTTATATGCGATCCAACGCCAAATACGGTGGAAGCGATGAGCAATGCAGCGAGCGACACCGTAACGAGCGCTTTATGAGATTTATTGGTTTTAGTAAAGTCGTTTAGCCAGCATAGCGCCAGCGCGGCCATTATTGCACTCAGCGCGAGCCAGTGCAGGAATAGCTTGTAGTTGTCAAAATACCAGGGTTGGAATTTCACGACGTTCGCAACGACGAAGAGAAGGAGAAAAGGGAGATAAAAAATGCGTGTTTCGCTGCGTGCTTTAACGAATCCCAACGAAAGAAGGATGATGAGCCCACCGGCGTTGATCGCCCAGAAAGTCTCAATGAGTGAGGTTGTTTTTATAGCAGAAGAAAACGCGGGAACAAAAGAAGACCAGTCAAAGCCCATGATCATGTCCCTATTTGCTTCAGTCCATCCAGGGAAGAAGACGAAAAAATCCTGAGATACTCCCGTTCGTATAAACATTATCTGCGGTAACGACAAAAGTATGAGCGGCAGAAATAAAGAGACGAGAATCCTCCAATCTCGTTCTTTTATCAAAGCAAAAACGGCAAGGCACAAAGCGACGACCCCGGTAGCCATAAACGAATGAGCATGGATGTACGGCAGCAAGCCGATGAGCACGCCGGCAAGTATCAGTTCCTTTCGGTATCCTCCGAAAGCAGACGTTTCCTCCCGCTTCTCTGCACATAATGCGTGAAATAGTAGCAGATACACGACGAACGAAATCGTCATACCGATGATTGCGGTTCGTTGCGGCATGATAACCGCATACATCGGGTTCAGGAAGTGGATGCCCACGGATTGCAGCCCTGCAGGAAAGCCCGCGAGGATGAGAATAACCGTAGCGCCTATTCCCGCTCCTTTCAGACCCGTTAATTTGTAAGCAAGGAAATAAAGCAGCCCGAAAAGAGCGAGTTGAAATAGGATGTTCGGAATGATAATCGCGCTTCTCAGATCTAACCCGCCCTTCATTAACACCGCAGAGTAGAAATCAAAGAGAAAGGGATAATGCGTTTCAAGGCCTAAAAACTGCGGATACGCTAACGGAAACGAAAACGTGTCTTGATAAACGGAAGAAGTGATGAGTGATGTGTGAAACGGATAATCAGCCCAAACCGTGTGAAACGCATAGAAATTGCCCGCTTCGTCAGGGCGGAATACGCCGTATAAATTCATAAACGCCACGTACAGCAGAACGAAGATCAGAAAATAGAGAGTGCATTTGTCTTCATACCAGATAGTGCCCGTTTTATTCCTTAAACCGGTAAAATCCCATTTTCCTGTTTTTTTCGTCCATTCAAAAAGTATGACCGAGGCAAAAGCGCATATACCGATGCAGAGCAGAATAACACCGATGCTTAGCGACTTGTTCAGACAGGCGAGGAGAAAAGCAGTCCAGATTGATAGTACATGGCCAACGACGAACGAGAAAAAAGCTCTTTCTATGCTCCGGAATGGGTAATCTAGGAGGAAGGAGATGGAAAGGCCAAGTAAAAAGCTTACCACGATGAATAGCAGCCAAAGGAACATGTATCTCCATTATTCTCTATGGGTTTTAAAGATTTACGTATAGCTTGACAATGTCACATCTCAAATTTACCCTACCGCGGAGAACGCTGAGTCCGCAGAGGAAATATGTTATATAACTTATGATTTGAATGAACGCTTGCTTATCCGCTACATTCTCTGTGTTCTCTGTGAGCTCTGCGGTTAATCTGACAATGTCAAAATAGTGCAGAGACGGAATTAGAAAAGTTTAAAATACCGTGTTGCATTACATAACATACTTTACACATATACAATACACCAAAAATGAGGGCATTCAAAGATAAATTAGCGCGCGAAGGGAAGTTAATCGAGATCAAACGAGAAGTATCGTCAAACTATGAGGCTGCGGCGCTTTGTGTAGAGCTTGAGCACAAAGGGCGGCCTATATTCTTCCACGCGGTTGACGGCACGCACAAGGTTATTATGAACGTATTGGGCGGCAGGGGAATACTGGCTGAGTTGTTCGGCGTTCCATCCGCGAACCTCGTGCAGTTCCTAGCGGAGATCCCGGAAGGCGGCGATCCTGAAAGTAGCAAGGTGAACGTAGTACAGGATTCACCGACAAAAGAAGTGGTTAAAGAGCCGGATTTAGGCGAGTTGCCGATATTAACCTATTTCAGGGGCGATAGAGGCGCTTATATTACAGGTGGCATAGTGGTTGCGGAATTGGACGGCGTGAGCAATGCGTCATTTCACCGGATGCTCGTATTAGATAAGAAAAGATTAGCAGCACGGCTTGTGCCCTCTCGCCACTTGTACAAGATGCATCGCGAAGCGATAGAACGAGGTGAAGACTTAAAAGTGGGAATCGCTATTGGTGCAGACCCTTTTATTCTTTTAGCTGCCTCAACACGGGTTCCACCGGGAAAGGAATTTGAATACGCATCTGCATTAAAAAAAGAGCCGGTGGAGCTTTTCAAATTGGATAACGGCATAGCAATACCGCATGCTGAATTTGCCTTTGAAGGCTTTATCAGTGAAGAGACGGCGAAAGAAGGTCCCTTTTTGGATATCACTGGTACTTATGACGAAATAAGAGAGGAGCCTGTTATCACGCTTACGAAGATGTATCACCGCAAAGACCCGATTTATCATGCTATCCTGCCTTCGGGCAGGGAGCACCGGCTGCTTATGGGCATGCCGTACGAACCGCTGATATTCAAGGCGGTAGAGCGTGTGGCGCGTGTGAAGAACGTCTTTTTGACCGATGGCGGGTGTTGCTATCTGCATGCGGTGGTGCAGCTAAGAAAGGATAAAGAAGGCGAGTCGAAAAATGCGATTATCGCTGCATTCGCGGCACATCCCAGCCTCAAACTCGTAATCGTTGTGGATGACGATATTGATCTATTCAATCCGAGTGAGGTGGAGTATGCAGTAGCGACGCGAGTGCGCTGGAACGAAGACGTGGTGCTTATCCCAGGCGTGAAGGGCTCGTCACTCGATCCGTCCTCTAAGAACGGGCTGACAACGAAGATGGGGATAGATGCGACGAAGGAGTTAGGCGCGGAGGCGAAGAAGTACGAGCGAGTCACAAGTACCTCGTCAGAAGGTTCCTCCACTCACGGTTCGGCTTAAGCAGCAAGTCACAAGCACAAAACTCGAAATGGTGATTACGTCCTATTATTCCTTTTAAAACGCGATTTTAGATGGCGTTTTCGGACATGCGAAGTTGGCGAACGGAGTGAGCCAATTTGGGCGTAGCGTAGCCGTATATCCGCTGTTATCTGCCGTTGCGGGCACTTTAGAAATTTACTTTGAAAACTCATACCAGAATAATTGGAATAATTGTCAAGAATGAAAATTTAATCCCCTTCCTTCTTCTGAATATCACGTTTCAATGCCTGGTAGAGATAGCAAGCAGCTCACATAGGTATCCTTTTCAACTCCTGAATATTGGATTCTTTTTTTGCTGGAGCTAAAATAAACATTTTTTTTGGCACGCGTTACTGAAACATAGAATACGCTCAGCTCTTCGAGAAACTGCTTTTCAATTCTACTGTCGTAAATAAGCTGGCAGAATCCATTTTGAATGTTATTGTACTTAGAATTGCATGAGCCACAGAGGCTTGGGTAATTGGGGAATACGTACTGTTCCATGTCCGGCAATATAACATAATCCCATTCAAGTCCCTTTGAACCATGGACGGTTGAGAGGATGACATTTTTTTCAACATATTCCATTTGCTGTTTCAAAGCTCTGTTTTCCAGGGTGTCCAAAATGAAGATTATCTTGTCTTCATTCGTCAGGAAATAATATTGGTCTGTAAGTCTATTTAGGAATATTTTTAACAGATCAAGGAGAGACTGAATGACCGGCAGATTTTGCCTATTGTAGCTCTGCAAGACCTTGTGGTAGAATCTTTTCAGATTAAGCTTTGTTATCCTGTCATTGCCCTTGATGTGTGAGGTAAATATGTCCAAGCAGTCCCGATGGAAGTTTATGTAATGCATATCTTCATCCGTGTATAATCCGTAGAAATAGTCGACGTTTCCGTTTTCAAAGCTATCTATTATTTTCTGGACATTCGGCCCCCTGCCTCTGACCAAGACTGCGACTTTCACATTATTATCTTGCTCAGCTATATTCAGGATTTTTTTTCGGACCCATTCTGCCTCTTCCTCTTGGCCCTCGAAAATTTCCAAATCAACGACTGCATTATTTGATATGTCCGGCTCATGAGGATTTTCAGCATTCAACCTTATATTTTTATCGAGAATCAGCATTCTCCTGTTATCTTTGAATCTGTAATTCTCTTTAAATTTTATTTCCTCCATCCCGAACTTCTCTTTTGCTCTTTGCATGAGATTTGGTACCGCACCAATAAAGCCGTAAATCCTTTGCAACTGGTCACCGATAAAAACAGCTTGGGTATGGTCCGAAACCAAGCATTTTAACAGGGCGTAATTTATGATATTGGTATCCTGGAATTCGTCCACTATCACTATTGGGAAATATCGGTTATAGAATCTAAGGATTTCCGGATA
>DAOUYX010000037.1 GCA_030665925.1 Methanosarcinales archaeon
CGTCTTCACAGTCGTCAATGCTCAATGGGCGATTGTCAATATCAAACTTCTCTTCGGTGTATCTCGTTATACCATCTGCCGGCGGCAGGAACATGTGGTCCAGCCTCGGCATCATACCCACGTCTATTCTGTTATGTTTCAACCTGAATTCAACGTTTTTGGGTAACAGTACCTCGTCACCCCACATCACCTGTATCGTATTCTTAATGACATAGCTGATGTTCTGGGATGGTGCCATTGTGTACTTCGGATCCTGTGATTTCCATGCAACAAGCGTATTCGTTGCATCGTCCAGAACGTATTCCTCTCCCGCGGTATCAAATCCCGCCGGGATTGTTATGTCTTTCCAGTATAACGGTCTTAACTGTTTGTAATTATGCTCAATCAACCTTGCCATCAAATACGAGTTTATCGGGTCGTCTGCGGACATAACGTTCTTGTATAACGACCCTTTCATGTACACTCTATTACCGCTTTCAAGTCCGTTGATTTCCAGTTCCAAATCCAGCGGTAATGGTAACTCGA
Source organism: Methanosarcinales archaeon (assembly GCA_030665925.1). Classification (GTDB taxonomy): domain Archaea; phylum Halobacteriota; class Syntropharchaeia; order Alkanophagales; family Methanospirareceae; genus JACGMN01. The sequence continues at coordinate 526 of DAOUYX010000037.1, forward strand.
AACCGGTGAATGTCCATTTAAGCCCTTTCTTACCGCTGAGTCTCATTACGTTCAGGTTGTTGCTTGCCTTGTAGTACGGCGCTATGAACGTGTCTATGTCCATGAACGGATGGTCCCGGAGCCCGAAATCTACCGCAGGTGTGGCTTGGTCCGTTCCGATTTCCCTGATTAATGCGCACCTTATGTGGCTGTCCTCAATTTTATACCTGTTCTTTGCATCCAACTCTGAGCCAGCCAAAACCAACTCCCAATTATCTACTCTTTCTATTCCCATTTTTTTATTCTTTTACCCCCCTATCCTCCCATCTAATTTTTTCATTTCTCCTTTTTGCCCTACAATTCTGTCCCGAAGAGCTGATCCTCGGCTGCTTCCTCCTCTCCTCTTCTCGCTGCTGGTGCCTCTTCTCCTGGCGTAGATACTTCCTTTGCCCTTTTCGCCTTTAAAAGTTGTGCGTGCATTTTTTCTTCTCACCTCGCTATCTCAAACGATACCCGTACCATGTCGAACCACTGCGTCAGCTCCACGAGGATTATTCCCCCGCCTATGTACTGCAAGGCCGCGTATTTCCCTTTCCTTCCGTACAGTAGCAGTGCTGCGCCAATCGAAGTAAATATCCCTGCCGAGATACCTGTGCTGTACACCGGATACTTCACTGGGTATTTGGATTCCAGAAACGAATCCATTATCGATTCAGTTATCATGTGTAGTACACTGCCCACTATTCCGCCTAACACTGTTGCACCAAGCTCACTTGTCGCAAATTCCTCCATCGGCAAAAATTTCCTCTTCCTTTCCAATGCCATTTTTTTACATCACCTTTCCCTTTATTTTATACTTTGCATAATAGGTTTGGTGGAGGGTATATATAAAGGGAGCGGTTAAAAAGGTCTATCTTAGGAAATAAGCGATGATAAAGGCTATTGGATTTAATAGGAAAAAAGATAGGAAAAGGTATAGCTTTTTATATAGGAAAAAGAGATGCAATTATCGTTAGGATGTTTATAGAGGTAAGCATAAGAGAGGAAGAGCGTGAAGAGATAAAAGAATGGGCTGATAAGGAAGAAATAAAAATGCCCCGGGCTTATGCTGAGGCGATTCGGAGGGGGATGAAGGTTATTAAAGACGCCAAGGCAAGTGATGAGAATCTGGAGAGATATGATAGAGAACTGGGCGCCGAGGCAAAAAAATCTCTTGGATAGTTTTAATCATCTTCTTCTGGCTAAAAATCGCTCCCATATATCCAATTCAAACTTTTCGCCCCGCCGACCAAACTCCACAATGTAGAATGGTTCTTTGGGATATTTTCGCTCACCGCGTACAAAAATGTGAACTTTTACTTCCACTACCTTTTTTAGCCCTCGCCATAGCCATTTTCGATTCTTAAACCTGAATCCAATTTCTCTTCTCCCTTTCCGTGTGAGCCTTACAGAATCGCCTATTTTGAATTTGGCTTTATTGAGAACTTTTAAGCAATACGCTGTATGGTACGCTTCTTCCGATGTAGGAGCTATATCTTGGGTCATAGAAAAAATAATAAGGGAGCGCAGTTTATTTCTCCCTATGCGCCCCCTAACGTTTCTACTCTTGAGTGAGTTGATCCATTATCCTTGCCACTCCCCCTATCCCAACTGTAATTAGCGTAGACATACCATCCAAGTATTTGTTTTTACGTATTTCCACCATGCAGTCAAGTATCTCCGCAGTATCCCTGAGAGTGGTCCTCACCTCATCAGGCTGTTTACCTAATCGTTTACCAACTTCCTCAAATAACAATTCACTACTCATTTCCCTACCTCACATCTATTCCTCAATTTCTCTATTCTCTTCTCTATGAGATCACTTGCCACCTGGTCGGCTTTCTCTACGCTTCCTTCATACATCTTCTTGGCTTTTTCTAACACCTCTATTTCATCCATTTCTGGTGCGAACTCAAATACGGGATGTTCCTTCCCTTCCTCATCGACTACAAAAGTATGGGCAAAACAAAGCAAACCCCCTAAAGTATAATTACAAGGAGATATATTATCACCAATCTGCCCTACCTTTGGAAGCCGTGAATCAAATCTGCCTATGCAACTAAAATAGGCGGTTTGCGGCTCTACATCTGTTATTCCTTTTTCTCGCAGTTCTATAAAATCGTTCATTGATTGAATGTGTCCACAATTTGAGCATTTAAATCTCCATAGTCTCGCGTCTTTTCCGAATAGTTTGTATCCTTTTGCAAGCCAGTCCGCAAGTAATATCCTCCTGTTTTTCGTCATTCTTCACATCTCTCCTTCAATCCTTGAGTGAAATAAGAAGCTTGTCGAGCATGGTCACGCACTCCGTATGTATCTCTGGTCGCAGTTCGCTTATGTTTACCTCTCTGAGAAGCATTAAAAATATATCCCTCTCACGCTGGTTTTCAAGCACAATTTCCGTTTCAAATCTATATCCTCTTACTTTCATAATTTTTTCTCCTTCCTTGTCAAGCGTATGAAGTCCTCTGGTTCAAGGATAGCTATCTCATTCCCGGCTCTCTCTAACTCCACCTGGTTCTCTGGTTTCTCTTCTTGCTGTGCCGCTCGTGTGATTGCATTTGCCAAACCCCACTGAGTAGGGGCTTCTTGGGTTGTGAAGAAATCCAACAGATCCTTCTTCTTATCCTCGCTGATATTGTATTTCGCTGCAACACTATCCACCGCGGTAGTAGGTGATTCCACTTCGACTTCCGTGCCACGTTTCAGCTTCCCGACCCATTCGTTGAATATCGTTGGGTCAAAACTGGCTTTTATTACGTCCGTAACTTCGCTCCACAGTACATCGTCTTTTTTTCGTATCGTATCGTCTGACCAGATGTCACCGGCATCTCTTCTCCCTCCTATGTGAATTTTTCTGATAACCTGTTCCCCAATCAAGCCATTGCTACATACCAACCGCAACATAAATGGCTCCACTCTAAGACCGCCAGAGCCTACCTCTGAATTACTCAACACTAACCCCGGGACCACCTTGTCGTCTTTCTTTATCTCGCGTATTTCGTGTATCTGCACCACCTTGACGTACATGTTTGTCTCTGAGAGGTCGCACCGGTGGATGTCTACATCATGCCTTTTGAACTCATCAAGTGCTGCGAAGAGCAGGTCATAATTGTCCATAGGCCTGTACCGGTCACTCAGGATAGCTCTGACATTACCATCCAGTATTCGTATCAGTCTTCGCTCTTTATCATGTATCCATGCGTTCACGTTCTTCGCTAACAGGTCAAATCGTCCTGCTTCCATCATACGAGCGTAGTATTTCGTTGGTATCCCTGTCTTATCAGCTAACTGGCTATGCGCCCACTCCGTAAGGGTGTAAGCATTCTGTATCCCTTTTTTTCGGCCTCCATGTTGTCTATCAATCACTTCCCCGAATTCGGGAATTGAAAGTTGTAACTCACTTCCTCCTGGCATCTCCTCCGTTACAAAACCTGGTCGTGCATATAACTTCCGGCTATCCACCACAACATCCTTTGAGTTTTTCTTCTGCCTTTCCAATTCCCCACTCAACGCTTCCAATTCTAATTGCATCTTCTTTTTTCACCTCTTTTTCAATAATAACTCCCTCGCATCTACTACCTTTCCATCTATCAACGTTGCCTTCCCGCACTTTCTGCAAATCCAAGCCCCAGTAGTGAATTGCACATAACCTTGTGTTGATTTACACTCTGGACGTGGACATCTCCCTTCTTCCCATTCCAGTTTGCTCTTCACTACTTCACCTGTTGCTTCTTCCGGCGATACCCCCTCGGCTGTTCCTATATCCAACTCTTTTTCCCCGTCGCTTTTTCCGCTTTTGCCTTTGCCTTTATTTTTTACCATCGTTTTTACCTCAATAGTGTTTATGTGTTTGTGAGTATATAAAGGTTGATGTTTTTATCTTAGGAAGGTTAATGTTAAGATCATGTTTGAAAAGGTGAGAAAGAAAATCCTGGATTTGGTTTGGACCGTGGGGGTCCTTATTGTAGCAGTGCGACTATTGGTAAGGCACTTGTGGAATCAACGAAAGAAGAAGAAAGACGCGCAAAAGGAGCTAAGGTCGAGGTAGTACTTTCGATAGAGTTGACATTAGTTTTCTGTACTCCGGGGGTTTTCTAAACGGCCTGCGAAGCACACTTGCTTTTGACGTAACAAGCACCGCTTGGTCAAGCCCATCATCTACATATTCGCTTATCCTCCCCCCTTTATCAAGCTCGATAATATAGTCTGTCATTTTACCCTTTCTAACCACATATATCTATCTTTTTTAATATCATAAAAATAAATATCCAGCCGTTCCGCATCCAATGCCTCAACTAAACCCGTTGATAGTTTTGCTTTATCAAGCTGTTCTCTTGCTTCACCTGTACCTATTTCTTCACGCAGGAATTTATTTTTGATGTTTATTAATGTTTTCAGCCGTTCCTTCACGTATTTATCGTATGTGTCTTCAACTACTGGTTTATGCGCTAATGTAGGGGATGATGGGCAGACTCTTTCAACATCAGTTACCGGGGATTTATAAACAATAACGAACATTAATGGACTATTTATCAGATCTGAAATCTGTGTTTCTGTAAGTTTTGGTTTAAGGTCACCAAAGAATTCATCAGTTATTTTTGGTGTTGCATGAATACAACCCGTAATACATCTTTCTACTGCTGCCATATTTGCCCGGTTTGTTAGGAACATGGAAATATCCCGCCCTACTTCTGCAAGTGCTTTCTCGAAGTTCTCCGTTAGGTCAGGCGCTGTTCCATATCTCTTTGTTCCATGCGCATGTGATAATTCGTGTATGCACGATTCATCACTATAATATGCCAAATCATTTTCGCACATAAAAATCGTGTTTATCTCAGAGCGGTAAAAGCTTCTTTCTCCTTTTATTACCTCTATCTTTGCTTCTGGGCATATATCATCTTTCCAAAGTCGCCAAATCTGTAACCGCCCTCGCACAAAAGCATCGAGCGTGCGTTCATCCACCGGGACCGCACCTTCTACCATTGTTCGTAAGCTTTTCATTACAAATTCGCTTGCCTTGGGTAGTTCCCTGAAAAGTGGAAACATCTCTTCCGGTACAAGTAGACATATACCTCCTTCATGTGCTACTGCGCCTACACCATCGAAATCACCATAACCCGAATATGCTGTTATTTTATAATTCTTCAATAGTCGCTGGACTGCTTCACGAACTTTTGGAGCGACAACAGCACCTGAATAATCAACACTGGTTTCATAGTATTTGTCTTCAAGCATGTAATATTTCATACCGCCATACTCTTCCTCCTGGAGACAATCTTCTATCATACTCGTAATTCCCGGGCACGCCCCGAGTACTTGCCCGACTTCACGACTTAAATTCCACGCTGAATTTACCATTACACGGTTTGGTTCTAATTCAACCCACCAGAGATTATAGGAGAACCAAGCAGGTTTACCTATCATTTCTTTTATTTCGTTCACGTAGATGTCTCGTACATATAACAGACCACCTGGGTATAAGACAAGATTGGGCATTTCTTTGGGGCATTTAGAGATGCTATATACTTTTTTGCATACTGGCTTTAACTTGGCTGCTTTATAATACAGCTTCTCATACATGTCTTTTGGCATGAAATAACGCCGAAGAAATACATGCGTTCCCGCAACTGGGCGTTTACTTTTACCGAAGACAATCACCAAAGCATCTGCAAGTTCTGAATAATAACACGTGAAAACAACACCGCCACGCGTGGAGAAATAGGTTTTGTAAGGAGTACCCGATAATGCTGTGAACCATATCAGGCCTATCTTTAAACCTTCTCCGTATGCCCCCCGCATCTCACATGGTTTTTCTTCACCACCGAGCATGAATGCTTTGTAGGTTATCCCTTTACCCCGGTCCTTTATCCATGTTCCAAACCTACCCTCTTCTATTTTCACTGCTATTCTGTCGAATCCTACTGATTCGTGCTCAGCATCCAGCGAATTTTGGATAAGTTCCCTTACAGCTAAAAATTCATTCCAACGTCGCCGCTGCCCATAAGTCGCTTATATTGATAGTGTCCATACTAATTCTTGTTTTTCTATCAAATCTGATACTTCCTCTGGGATAAAGGACGCTTCTTCGGCAAATTCTGGTGATTCTACCGCTACGTATTCTATCGGGCGGATTCCTTTCGCCGCTGCTATTTCTTTTGTGAGCCCGTATTTTTTGTAGATGTCCATGCTATCAATTCTTACTATTGCTGGCAAACATTATAAAACTTCCCTTACTTTTCAGTTTTTGCAGAGTTACCAAGTCATACGGTAAAGCCTGCCTGTGTGGACATGGTTTCCAACATTCTGCACAGGATAGGAACAACCCTGTTTCATCTGTGCATCCTTCCTCTTCTTCTATTAAACATCCCAAATGTACCTCGCCTGTTCTATCCGTTAGTTGCCATTCCTCTATTCTTTCATCACACAACACACATATTTTCATTTCCTTTTCCCTTTTTGTATAATTTTGGTAGTGAGCTCGCAAGCGGTACCCAAAACCTTTCGCCTAATTGTATAATTACCATCTCTCCCCTTTATACTTTGCTATAGCCTTGCTTCCACAATCTGGGCACACCGCCACGCCCCACTCGTCTCTCCCGGGGTGAGTAAACTTTCTTCCACAGTCCATACACGTGTAAACTCGTGGCCTATTGTATTTCAAATCTATTTACCTATTGCTTTGTTCGTGGGTATATTCACCGTTATCGGTTTGACCCACTCATCTATTGGTATATCACAAGCTCTGTTTTCAGTGTGGCAATCCTCTCTATATCTTAACAAGAAGTCTTTAAACATCCCCGGTCTTGACCAGTGATCACCATATTTTTGTATTCTGTTTTTTACCCATGCGTAAATAGTTTGATAATTCACTTTGTTCTCGTTTTTGATATACTCAATAAAAAGCTTAAATTGCTCATAATCGGTTTTCCGCATTTCTTTTATCTTGGATTCTGATATATCTAAAGCTTTTGTTTTAACATGCTCTTCAAGCCTCTCAATCGCTTTCAGCTCTAACTGAAGTAAAAGTCTTCTTCGTTCATCATCTGTAAGATTTATCCCTTTGGATCTTCCTGAGATCCAATACCAACCCTGCTCATGTTTGTATCTGTTTATGATAACACCATATCCAAGCGTACATCTTTTCTCGAAATAATCATAAAAGTCTTCTTCTATCTCGGCTACCCACTCTGCAAAATCTGCGTCTATGAGCAAATCCCCTTCTGCACTCCTCTGGATAGGTCTTTCTTTTTGGTGTCCCAATCCATTTTGTAATACTTCCTTCCATGTCCGAGAACCTTTCTCTTCTGTGAATTGTTGATATTCGTCTTCAGAAACTTCTGTTATAATTCGTTTTATTTTTTCCATCAGGATTTACCCCTCCTCTTTCCACCGGTCCTCTATTTTCTCAGGATGCATTATTAAGGCATCCACCCCATCAAATTCTATCCAACCCAGCTCTTCCGCTATTACAATATACTCTCTCAATGTCTTCTTTCTGACCACTGCTGTCTCCAACATTATTGCTTTCTTAAGTTCTGTGACGGTTGTCTTCTCTTCTTTTTCCTTAAGAATTGCTCTTGCAATTCCTTTTAGAGGTGTCCAAGGCATTTTTTTTCTCTCCTATTTTAGATATTATATTATATTATATTATATTACTTCTTTAAATAGTTTATATATATATATATGTCTTTGGAAAACTACGATGGTCTATTCGCCAGTGATGTCACATCTGTTACATCTGTTATGTTACATCTGTAACATCTGTAACATAAGGTCTATTCTCGCATCAAAAGTTACAAATACAATGTTTATTTATATATTTATATACTAATATATTATTATAATAATGATGGGAAAAATGTGGGATTGGATGAAGATGTACGTGAGCGAAAAGGGAGAACGGAAGCGGAGACAAGAAGAGTTGGAAGAAAGCTTTGATAGAGTGGATGCTATCAAAACCTTGAAGGACTTTGGTATTATTTCTCTCCATGATTACTGGATACTTATAGGAAAATATAAAATTGTGGTATGAACGCAGAAGGAGTTAAAAAGATAAAACCCCTCCGTTCCGGTTCATTCCGTTCTGGGATCAGAACGCCTTTGCCTTTCCCTTTCCTTCATTCGCCTTTGTCTTCAGTTCTGTATTCTCTCGCTTCAAATCATCCATTTGCTTCTTCAAGTCTTTTATCACATCCGCTGCATCTGGTTGTCGAGATCCATACTTTTTTGCTCCGCTTGGTGTCAGTCCTACATCTTCAAGTAATATCGAGTTCTCTATCTGACTGAACCTGTTGTACACGTCCGTGGCGCTGAAAAACATCGAAAGCAATGGGCGAGCACCCATCATTGCTCTTCTTACTCGCTTTTCGATAGGCAGGTCATCACGCAAAGCTGCGGATACGATTGCATACAAAGACCCCCCGTAAACTTCACCAGCTCGGGTGCCCAGCTTTATGGAAGCCTCTTCATCCCCTGCCATCTCCACCGGGTTGAACGGCATGATCCCCTCTTCTTTGATAAACTTCTTCCCGGCAGGCGTTAGGATTTTGTCTATATCTAACTTACCACCCGTCAACACTAACGATCCCTCGCTATCAACACCCTCCTCCTCTTTTTCCTTCGTTTCTTTTCCATCTTTTTCTTTATCCATCTTCTTATTCCTCCTTACCTTCAGGTTCTTGGTATGTGTCCTGTGCAGTTGCCAATTCCGAAATAACCGCTTCCAAATCAGCCACCCGCTCAGTTACCAATTCAATTTCTACCTTATCCTTCCTTATGTGCGCTTCTATCCCCTTTACTTTGTAGAACACCATAAACGAATCAAACCCGGTGCCAAATTTTTCACGCAGGTCCTGTAAGAACTTATGGAAATGTGTAACAAAATCTTTCCTCTGTTCTTCTGTATCTATGTAAAGGTGAACAATAACTTTATTCTTGTCTCTATCAGCCCACCATTTCCAGTCTCTAACATCAAAGTGCTCTCTAATATCCTTCGTAAGCTCTGTTATCTTCTCCATGAGTCCTTCCCGGATCATTGGTGTTTGTAATGCAACATTAACTAAATCGCCAAGGTTGCTACCTTTTACAAACTCCATGAATTTGTCCGACTCTATTATCTTCCCTGCCATTTTCCCTAAACCACCAAAAATTCCACCTTTTTCTTCCATTTTTATTCCGCTTCTCCTTTTACGTCAAAATTCATGCTAAACCCCCCCTCCTCTTCTATTTCTTTTACTTCCAGTTCCGACTTTCCCGCCAATTTCTCCTTCAATTCGCTTTCACCCTTGCTTGTCGAGGTAGTAGCTCCCTCTTCTTTCTTCTTCTCCCTTTCTTCCCCTCCTCTTCTTTTGTTTTTCGCCCCCCTCTTGTCGCTTATTTCCGTTTTGAAATACTCAGTTCCCAATTCAAGTAGTCCGCTGACAGCAGTCCCAAGTTTTAACAGCATGGTAATACCATCTGGCGTTTTCTCCAACATCTGCATTGCTTTTTCTGGATCCGTTCTTGCAAGTGCCGTTAATATTTCTTTTTGTAATTCCGCTTTCAGCTCAAAAGGCTTCTTAAAAGCCAGTTCTGTAATCCCTACTTCTTTTCCACCGTTACCACCTCCAGGGTTCGCAAGCCGGGCACCAAACTTTTCAATAGCACTTTCCAGACGTTCTAATTTCTTGTCTTCGAGCGTTCCAACAAGTTTGTTAACCGCGTCATCAAATGTACTTGTCCCCTTTTTTTCGCCCCCAATCCCTGCTAATACTTCCTCCTCTGCTTCTTCTTTCTTCTTCTCGATTGTCTGTCTTAACCTACCCTCAAAACTTTCTTCCTGTCTTGCCAATTCAGGTGATGGTGGCACATCCGTATAATCAAACCATTCACTCCAGATGATCTTACCGTCTGAATCAAGCGCATTCAATTTGACTAACCCACCACCGCCTAACGAATTGATTAGGTCTTCTCGCTCAGGAATTTTTGGTCCCGGGAATGTGACGCTTGGGTTCAGTAGTTTCCCTCCGTCTTTGATTCTTACTCGTACTTCGTAGGTCTTGACGGGTATTAACGGATTACCTTCTATCGTGTACCTATGTTTCTGTTTTGGTCTTCCTTTGCCCCCTTCACGAGCATAAATACTATAGACACCAGGGCCGAATTCATCTTTTATTTCTTCTTCGGTGGGAATGTGACAAAAATCGTGTGTTAAACTAATTGAGTCTTCTCCTGGGGCTCTGCGGAACTTAATGATCACATCTTCGGGCGCATACTCGCCTTCATGTTCACCCTTCCCACTAATTGATGTTTTCCCCTCACTTACTGCATCACTTCCCGCTACATCCC
>DAOUYX010000055.1 GCA_030665925.1 Methanosarcinales archaeon
CCTGGGCGGTATCTGCGGTGGCTCGTCCGGGCGGTTCCTGGAAGTGGCGGTGCGACGATTGGACGTGGACATTACGGAGTTGGGGCAGCTTGCGCTGAAGTCGAAGACGAAGGCTGAAGAGCGGTTTGAGTTGCAGAGCTACTGCATGGTATTCGGGATACAGAGCCTTGTCGTTGCGCTGGCATCGGGCATCAAGCGAGAGGATGTAGCGGCTGCCGCGTGTAGTTCCGTTGCTGAGCAAGTCTACGAGACGATGATCCAGGAGATGGAAGTACAACCCCCGGTTATCTTCGTTGGTGGTGTGTCATTGGTAGAAGGCGTGAAGCGTGAGTTTGAGGATATGCTTGGCGTTGAGATTATTGTGCCGCCGTATTCGCAGTATGCGGGCGCGGTGGGTATGGCTACGTTAGTGTCTGGGGTTTAAGGATCATTTGGAAGCATACAGACAATAGTCGGAAAAGAAGGGTTGATAAAGGAAAAGTTCAACTAGATGGTAGGATATACGAACCAAGTTCGGATATAAGTCGTTAGACGAAATGGGGGAAAAAAGCTTAATATTTGTAATAGAGTTAAGAGGAAAGTTATATGGTGTAAAAATTGATGATGTAAAACAAAGCAATAAATGAATTGTTTTAGTGAAATATTTCCCCTTCCTCTCATTCTCATTGGAATCGCAGAATGGGAATGCGCCCCCAGGTCGTTATTTCCAAATTGTTGTAGTCTGTATAAGAAATGCCGACTGGAACCTTCGAACCATTTTTACTATGGCGGTGGGATTCGAATCTTCCTCCGCACTCCCTTTGAGTTAAGGCTATTGGTGTGTGAGTGAGGTGTGCATGCGATTTGTGCCGCAGGGGTCATTCTGTGACTCTAGCATCATCCATTCCTACCTCTTTTTGATTCCTGTAGAGGATTTTTGAGGTAGGATACCAACTATAAAATAAACCAAAAAAGCAAAGGAATATATATAGAGTGCCCACATAGTTTATATTATCATGAATTCCAAGTCCGTAATCTTTGCCTTAGTCTCGATTAGACATCATCCGCTAAGGGACCTTGTTAAGAGACTTCCATATGCTGAACGTACAGCATATAAACAGGTAAAAAACCTTGAAGATGATGGATTGATTATGAATCATGATGGAATCATTGAAGTATCTCAAGGTTTTAGGGCTCAAAAGTTAAGAGAAATCTACATTCTTTCCCTTAGTTATGGTATCGACCCGGAAATCTTGACCAGGGATAGCACCTTATCTATTTGGAAGGAAATTACACAGGAAACTATGTTCGATAAACTCCAGCATAAGACCAATTTCTCTCACGTTACCGTAGGGAGGGCATTGATGTTCCTCAAAAACGCGGGCCTAATCGAATATACTAAAGGCAAACCTATCATCGCCAGGAAGGTAAACAATCACCCCATGAACAAGAAACTTCATGAGTTCTTGTCAGAATCGGAGAAGAAAGAGGTTGTTTTCTATTCTGGACGAAGCCCATTTCAGGAGCTGCTCAAGACCCCTGAGCAGATCGAGAAAATACTCTACGAGCAGATCGACAAAGGCCTTGCTGTAAGGGATACTGGCTTTCTTGTCAAGGGAAAGGAGGGGGCTGTGACCATCATCGAGAGCGTGGACAAGGATCTGACACTGGAGGAATACTTCATCAGGAAGCTTATAACCACTGAAGGAGTTGAGGATATCTGTGCAAGGATCATTTCCCAGGAGAAGTTAGATTATTTGAAACTTCTAGATATTGCCAAGAAACGCGATATGGTAAACACTGTTGGACTCTATCTGGACCTTGTCAATGAAATCAAGGAGATGGTGCCTCATGCTGTATTGAGGGATTTTCAAGAGAAGAAATCAAAAAGGAGAAAGACGTTCCTTAAACAGGAGAAGCAATACGGGAAGAGTGGTTGGGAGGGTCCGTACGAAAAGAAATGGAATGTGAACATCTATTTGGACCTAGGAGCTATTAGACATGGAGTTAGGTCATTATGAATCTGGAAGGGTTTTCTGAATATGTTAAAGAGGATATTGAGGACCAGAGCCTTGAAATCCTTGAGAAGATAAACGATAAACTTATTATTATTGGCGGGTGGGGTGTAAGAGCCCATCTAGGGGAGGGACACCATCGATATACTCTGGATGTAGACGGGGTAACTGATGATGAAGCCCTTCTAGATATCAAAGAGATATTATCTGAAATGGATCTTGAAAAAAGAGATGCAGAAAGGGGTATCCGTTTCTATAGGCAATATAAACCAAGAGTAAAAGTCCCAGAAGAATCCAAGAAGGCAATTAGTGAAGTTCAACTTAGGATAGAAATTTCTGGGCCTAGAATCAAGGAACATGATACACATCACTACTTTGAATTTAGCCTTTCTGATTATGACATGATAGATATCCCATATCATGGCAAGGAAGGGAAGGTTGATGTGAAAGTCCCCCCGATCGAGCACATGGCTGCTGTCAAATTGGGATTGCCAGTGGATTACAAGAACAATCACGATGCTGCTATGCTACTTAGAAGATGTGATATTGATAGAGTCATTCAGATCATACAAGATAATGATGACTGGGTAGAAATGGTACTAAGAAGGATGCCTAAGCTAAAAGGAAGGATTTCACAGGCAGAACGCATTGAAAACACTCTTGCTTTGACCGCAGGATTAGACATAAAAGCACATATTCAGAAACTAATTCAGATAGAAAAGGCACTCAGATAACCCTATGATTATTTCTTAAAACGATAATGTCCAAAATAAAAAGGGAAAAATGTGACAAGTGCTGTAAAGAAAGTCACAAACAATCCTGAAACGATCACAAATTTTATGCTGGATTATGTCGAACATGGTGTTGGCTTCACAAACGCATATGGTGATATGTGGGGGGGTTATTATTCAAGTATTGAGGGTATGTTCGAATCACTAGAAAACTATCTTATGAAAAATGTTGATAAAATAGATATTGAGGCGACTATGAATAGAATAGAGGATTTCGTTAGCAAGAGTAACGGTATTGGGTGGGGATTTCACGATAATCTTTTTGATATGTATGCGGCTTTGAAATTTAGTATTAAGGAATTGAACAAGTGAGAAGGACTATTTCACAGTTTTCGCTTTTTTTCCAAAATCCTCTTTCGAAGATACGCTCAAAATCACTTCGTCACAGCTTTTAGAGTAGAGCGGTGGGGATATAAGATCTATTCCAAGAACTACGGGGTCATAGAATAGAAGCAGCAGAACGACAGAAATACGAACTCAAGTTCGGATACACTGACGTTATGTAAACTACATTTTTAAAAAATCCGATTTTTTGTTGATGGGCTTTATCAACGGAGAATTCAATCTTCTAATGTGAAGCCACGAATTATGCTTTCCGGTAATGGTGCGTTTGCACATTCCACCATGCAAATCCTTCGTGATAGCGGAGCAGAAGTAAGCTGTTATCTTACCCGCGATAATGGTAATTTTGGAGCTTCTTTAGTTGGTAAAACTTGGATACAAAGGGATCATCCTTCACCTATTCCCATTATCCGAAAATGGAAACCAGATGCAATACTTCCCATGTCCATTGATTGGCATAATGAACCGTGGGCGAGAGAGCTAAAAACACCTATTTTTTCCCCTTTTGGAGAAGCGATAAAAATTGAACGTAATCGTGATTTTGCCCGTGCGTTATGCGAAGAATTTAACATTGCTTATCCTCGTACTTATTTAGCAAAAAATAAATTGGATGCTTTAGAAATTCTTAAGAATGATCCGCAACCATATGTAATCAAAAATCCCATTTGTTCTCCTAAAAGTCCGATTCAGGCCATTGTTTGTAACTCAGTGGAGGATACTCACGAGTGGTTGAATTGGGTTGATTTTTCGGAAGGAGTATTTTTACAAGAATATCTTGGTACGGAAGAGATTGCCCATTTTGCTTTTGTTTGCAATGGAAATATTCAAAGCATTATGACGCACTGGGAATACAAACGCGCATTTACAGGAGATATGGGCCCTATTGCTGGCGCACCACTGGGTAGTCTGGTGGAACAAGATCTAAATGATAAATATGGCTTGCTGCGTGAATTCATATTGCCGCTTCAGCCGTGGCTAGAAAAAACACATTTTTGCGGAATACTATCTGTAAGCGCGGTTAAAAAAAACAAAAGATGGCATGTAATTGAATACAATGTGCGAATCGGCGTAACGATCAATGCATTTATTTTACAATTGCTTAAAAATCCCGCGGAGGTTATCATTGCTGTTGCAACGGGCAGAAAAATCAAGCCATCTTGGGATTACTCCAAAAAATGGGGTTGTTCACTTACACTTGCAGGTTACGGGTATCCATATCCCTTGTCAGTAAAACCACCCAAATTACCTGTTTCACTTACTGCCACTTTGGATTGCGATTTGTGGTGGAATGAGGTAGATAAAGCAGACAATGGATTATATACCTGCGGTCATCGAATTGCGGAAGTGGCATCTCTTGCTGAAAATAAGCAAGAAGCTGTAAGTATGGTATATAAAAACATTGAAAAAGTTCAATGTCTGGGGAGTTATTATCGCTTAGATATTGGGAGATAATAACTGATATATGAAATTACTGCCTCTAAACGGAGAAAAAAAATGAAACTGATCTTGACACACCGTATCCATTCATTGATCGTTAAGCACTCTTTTATATGGGTATATCACTTCTTCAACCGCTGCGGAATCACTTGAGTTCTTATCACATCTTCAATGCTTTCTTTCGATCTGATTAAGTCCACTGCACCATCACGCACTAAGACTTCAGCACATCGTGGACGTACATTGTACTGAGAGCTCATGGAGAACCCGTACGCACCCGCGTCTAATATCGCAACCAAATCACCTCTCTTCACGGGGGGTAGCATCCGATCCTTCGCGATTATATCCCCTGACTCGCATATCTGGCCGGCCACAGTAGATAACACCGAAGCTGGCTCGTTGAGCTTGTTCGCGACTACGACCTCATGATACGCATCGTACATCACGGGTCGTAAGAAGAGGTTGAAGCCCGCATCTATTGCCACGAAATTTTTATACGCCTGCTTCACGGTGTTAACCCTGCTCAGCAGTATTGAAGCAGGGCCAACGATAGACCTGCCCGGCTCCAGCACCAGTTTAAGATTGATGCCTAACGATTCCAGCTTTGCTTCAAACGTTGGCAGAATCATCTCCGCGAGGTCTTTTGGCGTCGATGCTATCTCCTGCTCTTTATGATAGGATATGCCCAGTCCGCCACCGAGGTCCACGAATTCGAGTTCGATCCCTCGTTCGTACAAGCCTTCGACGAGCTGCATCATCTTCTCGGTCGCTTCCCGAAAGACGCTTATGTCCAGTATTTGCGACCCGATATGACAATGTATGCCCTTGATGCCGATGTTCGGCAGCTTTGCGGCTTCCTCATAGGTTTGGAGTATCTCATTATAAGGGATACCGAATTGTGACGTACGCAGACCTGTGGCTATCTTCGGATTGACTTTTGGCGATACGTCAGGGTTCACCCGCATCGCAATTTCCGCCTCCTCGCCCATTTTCACTGCGACTGCGGATAAGGTTTGCAATTCTTCACGCGAATCCACGGATACCTTTACCTGCGATTCTACCGCTGCTCTCAGCTCCTCTTCGCTCTTCGAGTTGCCGTTGAACAGGACCTTGTTCAAAGGTATACCGGCTAACTTCACCAGTTGGAGTTCACCGCCGGAAAACACGTCCGCACCTGCGCCTTCTTGCGCCAGGATTCGTAAGATCGCGAGATTACCGTTCGCTTTTACCGCGAAATAAATGTCATTATCCACCGTTTGAAACGCGTTTTTATAGCTCCTGAAATTATCTCTTATCTTGTTCTCATCGGTGATGTAAAGCGGTGTTCCGTACCGCTCCGCCAGATCTACTACGTCCACGCCGCCGAAAATCAAATGCTCGTTTTCTTCTTCCCCTACTTGTGACATCGTTACCCACCGTTAAGATTTAGAACGTTCTTTTGATAAATAGTTTCTCTTTACGTGTCCACGCACCAAGACATAAAATATTTAATTTAATACTATCGCTTTAAATGATGATTACAATGCTTTTTGAAACGATTTACCAGCAGGCTCTGCCGTCGTTGGAAGGGAAAAGAATTAAAGATGTTCGGATAGGTTTGGGACTTTTAGTTGTTGAATTGGATGATGGTTCGCTGTCGGTTTCGTATGTTCTCAGAGACGAACTATCACCCGGATGTTCGGTAATGCCAATTGAAAAACCGCTCAGAGGTATGGACGCAAAAGAGATGGCTGGATGGGCAATTAAGTACATCAATCCTTTATTAACGTCGTTGGGCTTGGCAGTACTCAATAGTGTGGTAGATCATTCAGAGATAGAGCAAAGTTCTTCTCATAATGATCTATTTAAAATGTTTAAAAAGGACGACAGAGTTGGCATGATCGGGTTTATTGAACCGATGATTAAACAAATAAAGGCAGTAACATCTAAAAAGACGTTTATTTTCGATAGCAGCAGGGAGAATAGTAACGATATTTATCCTGATACGCTACAGAAGGAATTATTGCCGCAATGTAACATCGTTATGATAACAGGTACGACAACAATTAATCATACCCTGGATTCCGTGCTGGAATACTCGTCGAAAGCACGAGAAATCATCCTGATCGGAACGAGTACACCGTTATACCCTGCGGCATTTAGCGATACAAAAGTTACTCAGCTTGCCGGATCATTATGGCCGAAGGAAAATAGAGACCGTATTTTTACCATGATTGGAGAAGGGCGAGGAATGAAATCGCTGATGAAATACGGTAAAAAAGTGACCGTAAAAGTACCGAAGTTAAAACGGAGGTAATAGTGATCTGAGGAAGAGCTTATGTATATCGTTCTGAGGGCATCTGAGATGAGCCGAGCGAGAGTGAAACACGGTGATGAGTGAGATAGAGCTAATCAAACGTTCAGAAGGTCATTTTTATCGTACCCCCATCGGTATTCTACCCAGCGTGACGACCATCATGCGGTTAATCCCCAATCCGCAAGTGGAAGCGTGGAAGCGCAGAACGCCGAACTGGAGAGAGATTTCTACGCGCGCTGCTCAGATAGGCACAAAGACACATCGAATTATCGAGTGCTATCTCAAAGACGAACCTCTTGACGGGCTTTACTGTACAGAGATAGAAAAGCCGTTCTCTGCATTCCAACGCTGGCAGTGTACCTGTGGGTTTGAGCTGGTTGACAGCGAACGCATGATATGGAGCGCTAACGGATATGGCGGAACGATAGACCTCGTTGGCTATTTGGATGGCGCATTGTACGTCATTGACGTAAAGACCTCGAAAGCGGTTTATCCCGATTATTCACTTCAAATTGCCGCATACAGAACGGGCTACGAAGAACGGACGGGGAAGAAAATAGAAGGTATGGGCATCGTGCGGTTAGATAAACCCACCGGCGCGTTTGAATGGAAAGAATACGGCGAAGAGGATTATCAAGGAGCGTTGGAGAAGTTTCTGCTTCTGTGCGAGTCCTGGCATGCATCCAATACGAGAAATGAATGAGCATAAAAACGGCACAGATGGAACTGAGCGCATACGTCAAGACACATGATAAAGAAGATCCTATAACATTCCCTTTTTCGTGGGTTATCGGCGAGAAGGTGATCACCACGATAAGCGAGTTACCACATGATGAGAAAGAGAAAGCGAAAAAGAAGCGTAAGGCGTGCAGCTTGTGTGGCAGCAGGGGGATAGAATTTGAGAAAGAATCCGGCAGGTTTTTACACCTGATTTGTAAGGATTGCGCCATCCGCTACGTGCGTAACGCATGGGAGTTAAACAGTAGAGAGCGGATGCTATAATTATATAAAGCGGTATCTACGATTTTCTACTATGGGAAAACTGCGCGTGTGAACGGGATGCTCGCATGCCAAAGGGGAGGTTTGACGACAAATTGAAAGAAGCAATGTTCTACGAGAAATTGGAAGGTAGCACCGTTCGATGTCACCTCTGTCCGCATCATTGCAAGATAAACGAATCGAAGAAGGGGATCTGCGGAGTTAGAGGAAATAAGGACGGCGTACTTTACAGCCTGGTCTATGGGAAAGTGGTGGCGCAATCAATTGACCCGATAGAGAAGAAACCGCTATTCCATTTCTACCCCGGTTCAACTGCATATTCGATTGCGACCGTGGGCTGTAACTTCAGATGCAAGAACTGCCAGAACTACGATATTTCGCAGATGCCGAAGGACAGGAAACGGATTGTGGGCAAAGATACATCGCCTCAGGAGGTTGTTGCAACTGCCAAGCATTACAACTGTAGAAGTATCGCCTATACGTACGTAGAACCGACCATCTTCTTCGAGTTCGCCTACGACATCGCTAAGCCGGCACATGAAGAAGGGATATGCAACGTCTTCATCACAAACGGGTATACAACCGAGGAGGCTATACGTACGCTCGCTCCGTATTTAGATGCGGTAAACGTAGACCTGAAGGGGTTATCGGAGGAGTTGTATCACGAAAATTGCGGGGGGCACCTGGAACCTGTACTCGACACGATAAAGCTCTACAAAAGTTTAGGCGTGTGGGTAGAAGTAACTACGCTGGTTATACCGACGTTGAACGATTCAGAAGAGGATTTCAGAGGGATCGCGGAGTTCATCAAGAGCGTCGGCGTGGACATTCCATGGCATATCTCACAGTTCTATCCCACCTATAAGCTCACCGATCTGCCTCCAACACCTGTTACCACTCTACGTAAAGCACGGGACATCGGGTTGGAGGTAGGCTTGAGATACGTGTATGAGGGCAACGTTCCGGGCGAGGGAGGCGAGAGTACATACTGCTATAATTGCGGAGCGTTGCTCATACGGCGCTATGGATTCCAGAT
>DAOUYX010000115.1 GCA_030665925.1 Methanosarcinales archaeon
CGTATTAGCGATGAAAAGGGGCTCTAAGTGGATCTATTCACTGGATAAAGACGACCGATTGCAGGAAGACGACCTGATTATTGCTTCCGGTCCAACGGAGGGGATACCGGCGTTCTGTAAACTGGCAACGGGTAAGGAGTATAAGGAGCGGGAGAAGGAGAGCGAGGCGGGGATAAAGAGGAAAAGGCTAACGGAGGAAATCGCAGACCTCATCGCGGATATGAAAAACATCTCAGAACTGATGGTTGGGCTCTCGTATTCTGCAGTTACGTTTTATAGTAAAGAGATAGCGAAAGAAGTGAAGGATTTGGAAGAGTCAATGGATCGGATGAAGGAAGAGCTGGAGATCTTAGTGATAGATGCGGCAAGAGGGATAACGAAACGGAGTAATTTTGGTGAGCTCCGGGGCTTACTGCACATCGCGTGGTCTTCAGAAATTTTATCCGATGCGGCGTATGAGATTGCGGATGTGGTGCTCCGTGATCTCCCCTTGCATCCGGTTTTTTTAGCTTCGATCGAAGAATCCGATGAGATAATCTTAAAGATGGAAGTAAAGAACGCGGACATATTTGACAGGACGCTCAAGGGGTTGAGAATAGAGACTCGAACCGGAATGTTTATACTGGCAATTCGCAGAAGAGACGGCAGATGGGTTTACAATCCGGCGGGCGATGCGGAGATACGGAATGGCGATTTGCTCATTATGCGTGGCCCACGAGAGGGCGAAGATAAGATGAGAGAGATTTGCGGCGAGGTTATCAATACAGATTAATAAAGTAATGTAACTACAATATTGTAGAGGGGTCGTGGCCTAGTCCGGAAGGGCAGCGGGCTCCAGACTCGCCGATCGTGCGTTCGAATCGCACCGACCCCATTTCATTTTTAGTGGTGGCGAAATACGGCTTTAGAGCTTAGAGAAGAATGCAAAAAATAAAAGGCAGAAGAGTTTATACATCAAAATGTATATGCATTTATAAGTGGTCATACATTAGGATGTATAAAAGGGAAAATGGCAAGTATGGACAGGGATATCTTTGAAAGATACATTTTTGCTAAGTTGGCTGAAGCCCCAACGTTAGCAAGAAGTTATACGGAAATAGATGGCAAGAGGCTTAGATACAGGAGAGCGTACTACAGGATCAAAAAACATGTGGATGATTTTTTGGAGGGAAATGTTGAGAATAGACTTATTGTCTTGCCAGGTTTAAGGGGGGTTGGAAAAACCACGATTCTTTTTCAACTTTATAATTATCTCCAGGGTCAGAAGGGGGTACGGCAGGATAGAATTCTTTATTTCTCGACAGACGAGTTGAAAGCGTATCTGGGCGGGAGAATAACAGATGTTATCACTGTCTTCATCCAAGAAGTTCACCGGGCATCATTAGTAAGTTTGGACAGGGAGATTTTCATTCTCATTGACGAAGCCCACTTTGATAAAGAATGGGATCAAGCGGCAAAAATCGTTTATGATCAAAGCAAGAAGATTTTCTTGATTGTTACAGGGTCTTCGGCATTAAATTTGGAGATGAGTGTGGACGTGGCGAGAAGAGCGAAGAGGGAAGTTATGTTTCCAATGAATTTTTCTGAATACTTAATTTTAAAATATAATCTTTTCCCACCAAAGGGGATGGCTGAGAGCATGAGGAAATTGATTTTTAGCCCTATAGAAAATCTGGAATATGGAAGAAGAACCACAAATGAATTAAAGAAGAAATTAATAACTCTGGTTAGGCCAATAGAGAAAGAATGGGAGGATTTCTTATGTTTTGGAGGATTCCCTTTTGGATTACGCATGAGCCAGATAGACACTCATGAAAGAATATTTAGCGTGGTTGGCAGAGTGATAGAAAAAGATATTTTTGCTATACAATCTTTTAGCACGGAAACAAGAAATACCATATCAAGAATTATTGCATTCTTAGCACTGCAAAAACCCGGTGGGACTTCGGATGCAAAACTTGCAACAAGATTGAATAGATCGCCGACTATGGTAAGAAACATTTTAGATGTTTTAGAAAAGACTCATCTCGTTTTTAGTGTAAAACCTTATGGCGGTGCGGGCAAGCTTGTAAGAAAGCCGTGGAAGTATTATTTCTTATCTCCGTCAATTAATGCTGCGATAAGATTCAAACTCGGCGTATACGATATAAGAGATAGGGTAATGTTAGGAGTATTAGCAGAGAATCTCATCGCATCTTATTTTTTCAGAATGAAAGAAACTCTAAACATGCCGGCGGGATTTTTTTATGCTCCTGAAAAGGAGGGCGTGGATTTTCTTCTTCAAACAGGAACTGGAGAAATAATACCCGTAGAGGTGGGTATTGGCAAGAAGGGCGAAGGTCAGATAAAAAAAGCCATTACAAGATATCAATCTGAACATGGTGTGCTAATATCCAGCACAGAGAAGATAACCATGGAAAAAGGCGTAGTTCACCTACCCATAATGAATTTTGCGTTTGTATGATACACCTGGCGGTGGAAGCAAGGACACCCCATACTTTATTCTCGCACATGCTTCATTATATGCGCGATCTCAGGCATGATTATCTCTTGGAGCGCTAATTGCACTGCTGCGGGAGAGCCAGGCAAGCAGAAAATAGCTCGATGATTTATTACACCGGCGATCGCACGACTTAATACCGATGCAGTGCCTATCTCCTCATAACTTTTCAGCCTGAAGAGTTCGCCAAACCCCTGCATTTCCTTATTCAGGAGCTTTGATACAACCTCTATCGTGACGTCATTTTTCGTCAGCCCTGTGCCGCCGGAAGTGATAATGAAATCTGCGTCAGCGCTCAAGGCTTTTGATATACCTTCATGTATTTTATCCTCCTCATCTGGCAGCACATCGTAATACACGACCTCATGCCCGCTTTCCCGCACGAGTTTCTGCGCGATTCCGCCGGATAGGTCGCCGATATCCGCTTCACCTTTCTCTCTATTCCAGTATTTGGAGGTGCTTATCGTGAGTATAGCGCATTTGTAATGCTTCTGTGCTCCTTTCTTATGCTTTGCCGGGACGGTCATTTTTTCTTCCATGCTGTTACACTATTTCGTGCTTCATAATTTAACCATTTTACTTCATTTAGTGCACGATAGATTAGCAGGCTTGTCCATTCAATCATTGTGTGGCTAAAAAAATTAGGAATGGAATGTGGAACCTTGTAAGACATTTAGCGGGTTTCATACAGCCGATATTACAGATACGAATCTATATATACCAATCATCGTATACATAGAATTAAAAGAGGTGATAAAAAATGGCTTTTGAATGGCTAATTGGAGTAGTATTTTTTGCAGTGATCGTATTGGCATCGTCGATAAAGGTAGTGAAGGAATACGAACGAGGCGTAATCTTCAGGCTTGGACGTTTGGTGGGCGCGAGAGGACCGGGGCTGTTCTTAATCATACCCATCTTCGAGACCATGGTAAAAATAGACTTACGAGTGTCTGTTTTCGATATTCCACCGCAAGAACTCATAACCAAGGATAACGTCACCACGAAAGTGAATGCAGTAGTTTATTACCGCGTGATTGATCCCGAGAAGGCGGTAACCGAGGTAGAGCAGTACCAGTATGCCACTGCTCAAATCGCTCTGACCACGATAAGAGGCGTGTTAGGGCAGTCGGAACTGGACGAGTTACTGTCCGAGCGAGACAAGATCAACAAACACTTGCAGGTCATAATAGACGAAGCAACAGACCCCTGGGGTATAAAAATCTCCGCCGTGGAGATAAAGGATGTGGAACTGCCGAAAGAGATGCAGCGTGCAATGGCGGCACAGGCAGAAGCAGAGCGGAATAGAAGAGCTCGGGTTATCTCCGCAGATGCCGAGTTCCAGGCAGCGAAGAAGGTTGCAGAAGCTGCGAGCGTCCTTCAAAAAGAAGAAGGCGGGATGTTCATCCGAATGTTACAAACGATAAAAGAGGCGACGGAGGAGAAGGCTACTACTGTGGTCATTCCGTTCCCGGTAGAAATGATCGAAGCTTTGGGATACCGCTCGGAGACTAGGTCTAAATCGAAAGAAGAACCCGCGGAGACAACGAAATAGAAAACTCCAAAAATATTTCTTTGATAACACTTTCTTTTTTAAAGAAAGTTAGATGGGGAAGCAGTTCTTAGAGATCACCGAGAAGAAGGAAGTAGAAGCGACAATCTCGCACATCGCCACAGAAGTGGCAAAGGCACGAGCGAAAACAAGCACATCCGTAGAAAAAGTGAACGTAAATGAGGCACTGGGTAGAATTGCTTCCGCGGATATTTTTTCCGCGCTTAATGTTCCCCCGTTTAATCGGGCGATCATGGACGGCTACGCAGTTGTAGCCTCTGATACGTTCTACGCCGATGAAAATAACCCCGCTTCTTTGATTATAAACGGATCTATATTTGCTGGCGAGTTCCCTTCGCACGCCGTAGACAAAGGCTCGTGCATGGGCATATCTACCGGTGCACCACTGCCAAAAGGAGCAAACGCCACGGTAAAAGTCGAGAACACCGCTGAGTATACGGAGGTAGTCGAAGGTAAAAAGCTAAAAAAGGTGAAGGTATACAAACCTGTCGCTCCGGGTGAAAATATCATGCTTGCGGGCTCGGATATAAAACGTGGGGAGCGAATAGTAAGGCGTGGAACTACGCTCACGCCACGTGAGACCGGCGTCTTGGCTGCTTGCGGGCTAAACGAAGTTCTTGTTCGTAAACACCTGACGGTGGCAATCATATCCACGGGCAATGAACTAATAGCGCCGGGAGAAGACCTCGAGCCCGCGAAAATATATGACGTTAATGCACAGACACTCAGCGATTCAGTTCGAGAATGCGGCTGCACCCCTCATTTCCTCGGTATTGTTAGTGACGACATAGAAGAAATATCCGGGAAGCTGAAGCAGTCGTTGGGATCGGGCGCAGACGTTATAATTGTCTCGGGCGGAACCTCTGCGGGCGTCGGCGACTTACTGCCCAAAGTGATAGAAGAGCTTGGCGAGATTATCGTGCACGGCGTTGACATAAAACCTGGAAAACCGTTCATCTTCGGAACGATCCGGGGTAAACCATTTTTCGGCTTGCCTGGGAATCCGACATCCGCATTGGTTACCTTCAACCTTTTCGGTGCTCCGTTGCGTCGCACAATATCTGGTATTTCCGCACGAAATCACGAAGAAGGTGAAAGAAGAAAGGAGAAGAGAATAAAGGCTAAGGCAGCGCAGAGAATCTTCTCCGAGCGTGGACGAAATGAATACGTACTTGTCAATCTTGTTGCAACGAAAAAGCCAGAGGAAGCGTCATTTCTTGCGTATCCTATTCTCACCGGCTCTGGTGCAATCACAACGCTATCAAAAGCAGATGGCTACATATTCATGGAGAAGGGAAAGGAGATAATAGAAGAAGGGGAAGAGGTGGACGTTGAATTATTTATTGACTGAA
>DAOUYX010000127.1 GCA_030665925.1 Methanosarcinales archaeon
TGCTTCATCAAAACTTCCCTCGCCCGTTCTCGTTCTTCTTGATGCCGTTTTAGGAAGGAGAACATAAGCTCAGCAGCCTGCGCCTTGCATGCTTTACAAAGCCTCTTTCCGCTTTTGCATTCCTCAAAAATCTCTTTTACCTGAGCATCGTCCTCTATCAGATGAGACATCAGAAGCTCATAAATCGTGCATTCTTCCGGAGAGCCACCAAGATTCTTCTGCTCTTCTACGGTCACTCTGCCGCCTGTTTTCGCTCGTTTCACTTTCTTTGCCGCTTCTTCCGGCGGTTCCGTTAGTGCGATATAGCTTTCTGGGACGCTTGAAGACATTTTACCACCGGTCAATCCCTGCACGAATCGGTGATACGTGGCAGCGGGTAAAAAGAAGCCATATCCTCCGTATTCCAGCTCCGCGTCCAGCACTATCTCCTCGATCACTCGCATAGTACTGTCAATCTCACTTTCTTCAATGCCGAACAGATCCATGTGCAGCTCATACATTTTTTTCTGACCTTCTATTCGCCTCGCTATCTCTTCTAATGCTCCGCTATCCGCCTTCTTCGCCCGTATGCTTATATATGGCTTCTGATCTGTATGCAATCGCTTCTCTACCAGGAACATCCTCATTCTCGATGCGATGTCCCGTGTTAACCGTATATGCGGGTCCTGGTCAACGCCAACGGGAATGACAACAGGTTTTGGCCCACCATATTCGCGTAGCTGGGGCTGCAGTATATCTGCATTCTGCACTAATACGCTGATCATGTGCGCTATGTTTACGTCGCCCTGGAACCCATATATCGCACTAATTTCGCTGAAGTTAACAGCCGTTCCAAGTTCGAAAGCGAGGTCCTGCAGCTTTTTATCTTCAGATTGAAAGTATATGTGCCCCTTATCCACGTCAAAACCCAACGCTACGAGGCTCAATATGTATTCGTTCAGTCCGATGTCCTTGCAGTCTTTCCATGGAACGCCTCGGACAGAATGCGACTCCATATCTGCTATACAGGCAAACGCATCGCCGCCCATGCGCTGATGCCAAATAATCTCATCCATCACCATTTTACCGCCCAGATGGATCTTTCCGGACGGCATGAACCCACTCATCACCGCAAATGGAGTATGCTCGTTCATCGCTCGTAGCACGTCCTCGTAACCACGATGCCCGACGATTATGCCCCTTCGCATGTAGAGATGCGGCTTATCCATCCGGGTCAGTATATCCGCGAAGCGGGAAATGCCAAAATCGTCAAACAGTCTCGTATAATCCTTTATATCCGTAACACCCCAGGGGTTTATCTCTACCATCTCGTTGAACCTCCCTCTATCTATCTCCTCTCGTTACTTTTGATTTTGCAGTATTAAAGCTTGATTTCTCCTCGCGCTCCTCTACTCGCTCTTCACGACCTGTATGTCGTAATCATGGATCACAGGATTGGCAAGGAGTTTCCGGCACATTTCTTCTACTTCCTGCTTCACCGTTTCTTCTTCATCACGTGCTGTTTCCGGCTCTAACGCTATTCGAAATGTTTTCATTGATTTTACACCGTGCACATTTTTAAATCCAAGGAGGTTCAATGCTTTTTTGGTGTTCTCACCTTCTGGGTCCGTAATTCCGTGCTTCAACTTTATTGTTACGTTCACTTCTATGGTCATTTTACCGTTACCTAAGAATGTAGATATGAATTAGATTTGCAATCAAGCTTTAAAAGCTTAGTCTAAACTTTTTCTGCTTTAAGGGTATAGTTTAAATATACAGTCTCGATGGAGAGGACATGAATGCATTCTCGTTGCTCAACGCGGAGATTCAGGGGATATTAGGGGATACCTTTTCGGTTCCCACGAAGCCGCAGGAATTGAGCATCCCACTAATTTTAGAGGGTAAGGACGTGCTGCTAATAGCACCTACGGGTTCAGGTAAGACAGAAGCTGCAGTTTTACCTATCCTGCATAGGATACTGGATATTAAAAAGCAGAAGCGTGCGAAGAAAGGGTTTTACGCGCTTTATATAACCCCCTTACGTGCGTTAAATCGTGATATGCTGTTACGATTGGAGCGCGGGGGTGAACAGCTCGGCATTGCCATAGAGGTGCGGCACGGTGACACGAGCATGTATGCACGGAGGAAGCAGGCTTTAGATCCCCCTGATGTGCTTATCACCACGCCGGAAACGATACAGGCAATAATTCCGGGTGCGCGGTTGCGCGAGAATTTAAGATCCGTGAGGCATGTGATAATAGACGAAGTGCACGAATTAGCGAATTCTAAACGCGGTGCTCAGCTTGCCGTGGCGTTAGAGCGAATCGCGGAACTCGCGGGTGATTTCCAGCGAATCTGTTTGTCGGCAACGGTTGGCAATCCGGAGGAAGTTGCGAAATATTTCGCAGGTCGTAGAGCGATGCAGGTGGTGAACACGGTTTCCACCACGGCAGTTGATATAGAGGTTTTAAGCCCGAAAATAACGGATAAAGACGTTAATGCCGCACGTGGATTAGCCGTTGACCCGGAGGTAATAGCGCATATACGGACCATACGAGACATCGTGAACGAGAAGGGAAACAAATCGAGTTTAATATTTGTAAACACGAGGAGAGCGGCGGAGATGCTTGCTTCGCTTTTGAATAGGTTTGATAGCGGTTTAATCGGGGTGCATCACGGCTCGCTGTCGAAGGAGATGCGGATAGAAGCGGAGGATAACCTGAAGGAGGGCGTTATAAAGGGCCTTATTTGCACCAGTTCGATGGAACTCGGCATTGACATCGGCTTGATTGACAGGGTCATCCAATATGCATCGCCACGCGAAGTTAAGAGATTAGTGCAACGCGTGGGTCGTGCCTCGCATTTTGTTCACGCAACCTCGAACGGCAAGATCATTGCGCTTACGCCGGACGACGTTGCGGAATCGGTAGTGATTGCAAAACGAGCACGGGACGGTAAAATAGAGGATATTCGGCTGAAGGAAGGCTCATTGGACGTCTTGGCGAACCAACTGTGCGGTGTGCTCCTGGACGTTGGAGTGATTTCGGCAGATAAGCTCCATGCATTGCTCAAACGTGCATATCCGTTCAGGAATATCTCTTTTGAGGTTTTGATGCACGTGATAGAGCAGTTAGCAGAAGAAGGCCTGGTGAAACGAGATGGAGAAAGGATATGGCGTAGCAAAAATACTCGGAACTATTATTATGAGAATCTTTCGATGATACCGGACGAGCGAAAGGTCGAGGTGTATGATATCGTGACCGGTAAGCTGATCTGCATGCTGGATGAGCGTTTTGTGCTGAACTTTGCGGATCCCGGTGCGTTATTCGTGGCAAAGGGCGATACATGGCGAATCGTTGACACGGAGCTGGATGAAGAAGGAGGCGGAGGAGCACGGCTCAAAGTAGAGCCGGGCGTGAAACGAGAAGGAGGGATCCCGAATTGGGAAGGCGAGGAGATACCTGTGCCGTTTGAGATTGCTCAGGACGTAGGCGCTTTACGGGCTCGGATCGCTTCGTTTATCGCATCTAACGGTAAGACTGCGGATTTAAAGCAGGAGCTGGCACGGGATTACGGCGTGAATGCGGAATGCTTCGAGACACTTATCGACTTGATAACCAAGCAGACTGCGCAGGGGTTTACGGTGCCAACGGCGCAGGAGATCGTTGTGGAAATAGGGGATGACGGTCGCGAGGTGGTGTTCAATACGTGCTTTGGGCATTTAGTGAACGAGACGTTTGGGCGGCTGCTAATAACGCTGCTCGGCGCTCGACTCGGCACGGACATCTCTATGGAGATAGATCCGTATCGGATAAAACTGAAATCCGGTAGGAGGATGAAGCTCGAAGCAGTGCAACAGACGTTAGAGGCAATCGAACCCGAGTTTGTGCGTGTGCTCTTAGAGAAGACCTTGAAGAACTCCTTCTTGTTCAAATGGGAGCTGTTAAACGTGGCGAAACGGTTCGGTGCACTGCGTAAGAACTTCGATCGAAAACGAATCTCCGCGGATAAGCTTATAAAACTGTTCTCGGAGACACCGATCTACGACGAGACGGTGCACGATATCTTTGCGGATAAGCTGGACGTTGCGGGGACGATAGAAGTAGTGCAGCGGATAAAGTCGGGCGAACTCTACGTCCATTTTTCATCACGTGGGCTGAGCCCTATCGGTGCATCGGGCTATTTGGGCTGGCGCGATATTCTGGCAACTGAACGAGACGAGAGTCTAATTATCGAAGCGCTCAGAAATAGGATAATGAATGATAGAGTGATCTTATTCTGTGTGAATTGCAAGCGCTGGGAATCTCGCAGACGCGTAAGAACCGTTGTTGAACTCGGTGCGGAAGGGCTGGTCTGTCCGGTCTGCAACTCACGGTTAATCGCAGCATTGAAGCCGTGGGAGAAGGACGAGATCAAACTGGTGAAACGGAGTGGTTCTGCTCTTGAACAGGAAAAAGAAAAAGGTACAGAGAAAGAGCGTGTGAAGCGGGTGTATCGGAATGCGAATTTAGTGTTGTCACACGGTGTGCTCGCGGTCGTTGCGCTTGCGGCACGCGGTGTGGGGCCGGAAGTGGCATCGAGAATAATGAGGCAGTTTAACCCTTCTTTACAAGCAACCGAGAGCGAAGAGGAGCATGAGTTCTATTGTTCAATCCTTGAAGAAGAGAGGAAATATGCAAGGACGAGGAGGTTCTGGGATGATTAGAAAGGAGGAAACAAAGCCGGTTTTTTTCACCTTTTTAGTACGCACTACTGTGCACAAAGCGATTTTTTTTGGTATCCTATGGCTAGCTACGATCGTCACTTTTGAGGACGAGGTTAAACGAAACGCTTTTTAACTATCCGAGATCTAAGAAGTTGTGATGACTACGATGGAAGAGTTTTTTAAGAAGGATAAATAT
>DAOUYX010000166.1 GCA_030665925.1 Methanosarcinales archaeon
GTGGAGGAGCGGTTAACGACGACGAGAAGGTGATTTACGTGCTGAGAATAGAAGGCACAATTACAGAAGGCACAGCCATATATGTGGTAGAAGGCTTACAAGAAGCTGAGGAAATGGGTGCGGAAGCGGTATTGGTCGAACTCGATACGCCTGGCGGACTTGTTGCGTCCACGCTGAAAATAACAGGAGCGATGCTGAATTTAGACATACCAGTGATTGCGTACGTAGCACCGAAGGGAGCGATAGCGGCATCTGCTGGCTCTTTTATCCTTATCTCCGGGAATATCGCTGCGATGTCACCCGGAACGACAACCGGTGCGGCAATGCCGGTTGAGATAGGTGTGGAAGGTAGGAAGGCGGCGGATAATAAGACGATAAACTTCTTCGCCGGGCATGTAGAGAGCATAGCAGCTTCGCGGGGTAGAAATGCAACGCAAGCCAAGCGCTTCGTTACCGATAACGACGTGCTCAATGAGAATCTCGCATTAGAGCGAGGAATAATTGACCTCATCGCAGAGGATGAAACCGAGCTATTAAACAAAGTTGACGGAATGATCGTTAAAATAGGGAATGAGAACAGGACGTTAGCGACAAAAGATGCCTTTTTATACATAAAGAAAAAAACTGTGCGTTCTTCTTTGTTAGAAACGCTGAGCAATCCACAAATAGCGGTTATTCTGATGATGGTCGGCATATACGGGCTGATTTTTGGGTTCATGTCGCCGGGGACGTACGTACCGGAAATGATCGGTGCAATATGCCTGATTTTAGCGCTGTATGGAATGGGACTGTTCGAGGTGAATGTGTTTGGCATAGTCTTAATAATCGTCGCGGTTATCTTATTCATTGCAGAGGCGCTTACGCCTACCTTTGGGATACTCACTACCGGAGGTGCCGTATGCTTGATAATCGGCGCTTTGATATTACCAAAA
Source organism: Methanosarcinales archaeon (assembly GCA_030665925.1). Taxonomy (GTDB): domain Archaea; phylum Halobacteriota; class Syntropharchaeia; order Alkanophagales; family Methanospirareceae; genus JACGMN01. The sequence continues at coordinate 933 of DAOUYX010000166.1, forward strand.
GAGCCTTTTCTCTTTAGCCCCCAGTCAGGATGGTTTGAAGGCTTTGTACTAACCGTAATTGGCATCGCGGTGGCATCCGCAGCTTTTTTCTTCTTCGCTGTGGGAGCGGTGTTGAAAGCGAGAAAACGAAAAGTAAAAGTGGGCGGTGAAGAACTCATCGGAAAAGTAACGAAGGCTGAGACCGAAATTAACGAGGACGGAGGCACGGTAAAACTACGTGGTGAAATCTGGAATGCGCGAACTGTGGCTGGAGAGCAAATTAACGAAGGTGAAAAAGTGGAAATAATAGACCGCGATGGATTAACGTTGATCGTTAAACGGAAAGAAAAAGGGGATTAGGCAATAGGTAATAGCAGATGGGCTTTCTACTCGGAGCGCCGGTGTGGTACGGGAACAGACCATTCGAGAAGACGATAGAAGAGCTTTACAAGCTCGAACTGGACTATTTCGAATTTTCTCTGGATTATCCACTGCCAGATTGCATGGATGCTACGGAGCGAGAAGAGCTAAATCGGTTGTTAGAGGAATATGATTTGAAGATTGGATTTCATTCTCCACTGGACACAGCCGTAGCGCATCCGAGGGTTGAGATAGCTGATGCGAGTATGGCTGTTTTGAGAAAGTGCATGGCATTTTCCGCTGAGTTCCTACCGCTAACACTCTACTACAATTTCCACGTGCATCCGAGAATTTCCACGTATAAGCTTGCAGATGTGAGAAAGCAGATAAAAGTAAAAGGACTCGAAAGATGCGAAGAGCTAACGCAAATGGCCACTGAGTTCGGTCTATTGGTTAGCGTGGAGAACGATTTAGTTCCTTTTGAACGGTCTGACCTGATACTTGAAGCTCTTTCTTTATTCTATCCGACTTTGCAGTTTACCTTCGATGTGGGGCATGCGATAAAAGCCGAAGTATGCTATCCCGGGATAAAAAAGAAAGCCGGCATTTATCTGGATTACCTTAAGAGATGGATAGATAAATGCGGTGCGAAAATACTGGTGGCGCACGTGCACGATTGCTCCTACACAGGGGAGGGGATACAAGACCATTTGTCAATGGGCCGTGGGGAATTGGATTTCAATGCGATATTCGAGCTTCTGAAATCAACTTCTTGTAAATATCTGCTGATAGAGACTTTCTGGAAGAATAGCAAGAAGGAGGAAATGGATTATGAAGAGCTGAGAAGAAACGTAGAGTTGTGTAAGAGCTATTTCTAAAATAAGGATTTAAAAGAAGGGTGAGAAGTATAGTTACCTGACAAAACATCAAAATAGCCCGAAAAGAGGGTTTCCATATCATCGGCTGTTGTCCAGAAACCAAATAAATGATAAAGCAGTAATAATGGGAATCCGAGAATTGATTGATATTGAACAATCAGACCTACTTACAGCTAGATCATAAATCAGTAGGCGATATATTATGCGGGACACACGCCCAAAAAGTGTGCTACCCTTTCGTGCCTTGTCTGGGTCGTATAATCGAACGTATCCGGCTACGTTGCGCTCTGCCAAAATTGCTCGGCAAGGTCGCTTCGGGTTGCCACCTCGGGACTTCGGATGCACTCAACATATTATACGCAATTGCCCTCGGGGCATTACACTTTTTAAGAAAGACAATAAACAAAGTGTTTAAAATGAACGATCTAATAAAAGACTTTCTGAGGAGAGAGAACGTCTTCGCCGTTGTCGGCGTTTCGAGCAACCCGATGAAGTATGGGCATCAGGTGTATACAGACCTGAAAGATGCAAGATATACTGTTTATCCCGTAAATCCAAACATTGACGAAGTCTTAGGTGACCGATGCTATCATTCGCTAAGCGAACTGCCCGAAAGACCTGACGTTGTAGATACCGTAGTTCCGCCAGAGGTTACCGAAAAGATAGTTGCAGAATGCAAGGAATTGGGAATAGAACGGGTATGGATGCAGCCGGGCTCTGAATCCAAGAAGGCGATAGATTTCTGCAGCCGAAACAACATAAAAGTAGTGCATGATGTTTGTGTGATGGTGAAGAGAAGGGAATAAGCAATCCCGCAAAAATTGTGATTTTTAAGGGGGATAAGAGCTTCATTCTATCATGCTTCTTGCCACGCTCAAATCAGCATCGGTATTAATATTTATTGCAAGCAGCGGGTCATCAAATATAAACGGTATCGAATACTTTGAATTCGTAACTACGTTGATGCCACAAGAAACGAGCTTCTTACCGTCATGCTCGAACGTGTAACTTGGAGTTATACTTTTTGGTAACATAGATAGAGGAATAGCGCCAGTAACGCTTATTCTTGGATTATGCGCTAAATAAGCATCTACTATCGCATTAATATGCCCGCTTCTTAAAAAAGGTGTGTCGCAGGCAATGGATACGAACTTTGGATAGCGGGTGAGCAAATACCATAAATCTTCATGATAGCCT
>DAOUYX010000179.1 GCA_030665925.1 Methanosarcinales archaeon
TCGGGAAATGTAACCCACGTTTTGACAATAAGTCGTGACATCACCGAGCGCAAGCGGGCGGAAGTGTTGCTGACGGAATTACAGCAATACACACGGGAACTAATAGAAGCCAGTCTGGATCCCTTAGTGTCGATTTCCTCTGAGGGTGCGATTATAGATGTGAACCATGCAATGGAGTTGGTCACGGGCTATCACCGGGAGAAGCTCATAGGGTCGGATTTCTCTGATTACTTCACTGACCTCCAGAAAGCACGTCAGGGCTACCAGCAGGTATTCAGTGAGGGATATATCCATGATTATCCATTGGAGATTAAACACCGTGATGGAAAAGTCACGTCTGTACTTTATAATGCCTCTGTTTACCACGACTCAAAAGGAGATGTAGCGGGGGTGTTTGCCGCTGCCCGTGACATCACCGAGCGCAAGCGGGCAGAGAAAGCACTGTGGGAGAGTGAAGAACGGCTGAATCTTGCAGTAACAGGAACAGGGGTAGGATTATGGGATTGGATGGTTCAAACCGGTGAAACGGTATTTAATGAGAGATGGGCGGAAATTGTCGGATTTACCCTTGAAGAGCTTTCTCCCGTTAGTATTGAGACATGGATCAAGCTGACTCATCCTGATGATCTGAAGAGATCGAACGAGTTACTGGAAAGGCATTTTGCGGGTGAAACGGAGTACTATGAATGTGCGGTAAGAATGAAGCATAAGAGCGGTGAATGGATTTGGGCCCTTGATCGCGGCAAAGTTTTCGAATGGGGCAAGGATGGGAAACCCGTTCGTATGATAGGGACTCATCTGGACATCACCGAGCGCAAGCTGGTAGAGGAAGAACGGAAGAAGAAAAACGAGGAATTGCGCAGATTTAACAAACTGGCGGTGGGCAGGGAGCTGAGGATGATAGAACTGAAGAAGGAGATAAACGCACTTCTCGAAGACCAGGGCAAGGAGCCCAGATATGAAATCGCGGGGGAGGAAGATAAAACGAATTATGAATTACGAATGGGGGCTAAAAAGGAAGGAGGGAGAGATGAGCTTTAAGGACGCGAGCACGAGATATATGGACGTGTTTGGAGAAGAGGCGATGGTGCTTCGACCAGTGGGTGTGAAACTGATACCGAAAGGAAAAAGGATCCCGGAGGGAGCGAAAGCTGCTGAACAGGGCATGCCGTGGTGCGAAGCGGTTAGAATCGCCGCTATGAAAGATGAGGCGGTAGTGATAACTAAAGATAATGTGGGTTGTCCAGCAGCAGGTATTGCTCTTGGGCTCGTTGACCAGTATCAGAACGAGCCACTGAGTGGTAAAAGGAAATACACCGATTTGATGGAAGAACCTGCTTCGCCCGCGGACTTCACCAATGGGCGGGTATATGCATGTAAAGATAGTGGTAACATGCAGTTTGCGCTCTTTGGCAGCGATGATACGGGACGTTATGAAACACTGGGTGCGGCACTAAGAGCTGTTTCCAGGATGACTGCGATTCAACCTGCCATTATGGGCGCTGCAGTGGCATATCCCGCGGATATGTTGGCGATCTCACCTGACGTGGTGATATTAGCAGTGACGCCAAAACAGGCACTGCTTGCGATTCAGGGCTACAATTTCCGCGCCGGTAACCGGTTTGAGATGAGCACCATCGGGATTAGAGGCGTATGTGCAGACTTAACGGCTTTGCCGTTTCTGGAGCAGAAGCTAAATGGCTCCTTCTTCTGTCTCGGCGCAAGAGCACTCGCGGGCTGGGGCGGTAACCTGTTGGGATTGGGTATGCCCTTCGCGATATTCCAGCAAATGGTCACTGGCATGGAAAAGTCGGCGGAAAGCTTCCCATATAAAGCATATCCCAAATAAGTTTAAGAAAAAACCAAAAATGATAGCCACAGAGACCACAGAGGACATGGAGGAAAAATACTCGATGCACACTCGGTCTACTCGGTGGCGGGAAAATATACTTTATTATATAACGGGAAAAGGAAAGGAAGAGATAAGGAAGGCGGATAAATGAGTGAAACGGCATCGCTGCGGGAACTGGTAGACCTCAATGAACTGCAGGCTATTCAGGATAGTTATGCAAAAACAGTCGGCACTTCTTCTGTTATCTTCTCGCCCGAAGGTGAACGGTTAACGCAGTTCAGCAACCCCACCGGGTTCTGTTCTTTGATACAATCAACGGAAGAAGGTAAACGGCGCTGTTTTCTATCGTTCATGGAAATGAGCCAAAAGGCACTGGAATTAGAAGAGCCGGTAATACATTATTGCTTCGTACATGGTGGTCATTTCGTCGCGCCGATTATCATTGATGGCGAGCATAAAGGAACGATGTTCACAGGTCAATGTATACCGCAGAAGTTCTCGCCCGAACAATTAAAAGCGCTCGAGAAGATAGCGGTGGAGATCAACGTAGACCCCACACTATTGGTAGAAGAAGCGAAGAAGATGCGTGTGGTTGATGAAGATGCTGTCAGGAATTATTCAAGTTTATTTTTTCAGATAGTGGCTGTTATTACAAGGCTGGGTGCGCAAGCGGCTGAATTGAATCATGCTAAAGGGAGACTGCAAAATGCGCACAACGGACTGGAAATCCGTGTGCAGGAACGTACCGCCGAACTGGTGAGTGCGAATGAAGAACTAAATCAGGAAATCTCCGAGCGTATGCATCTAATGAAGGAACTGGATAACTCCAATAGGTTCCTTGAGTCAGTCATCGAAAACATTCCCGATGCGGTTTGTCTCAAAGACACGCAATACCGCTACTCGCATGTTAACCAGGCATACTGTGACATTTTCGAAGTTAAAAAAGAAGAAATAATAAGAAAAGAGAGAGTTTATGAGACGGATAAGGCAATATTTCAAACGGGAAAAGCAGTAGAGATACAAGAGCAAAGTTTTACTGACCATAAAGGGAAACGCCATTACACACATCTCAAAAAAGTTCCTTTAATTGACAACTCGGGAAATGTAACCCACGTTTTGACAATAAGTCG
>DAOUYX010000177.1 GCA_030665925.1 Methanosarcinales archaeon
TCCATTTTACTTTGTCACATTTCAAATTTACCACAGAGAACGCTGAGTTCACAGAGAAAAATTATGATTTTATTTTATGTAAAGAATAAATATTGTCCCCTACATCCTCTGCGTTCTTCGTGTGCTCCGCGGTTAATCTGACATTGTCAAGATTAATTAATCATAACATTGAAATCAAAAAGATACCTACGATTATAAGTATAAATGCCAGCACCGTAAGAATCACAAATGGTAGAACGAGAGTTGCAATTGCCCTACCTGTTGAGAATTTATGTGCCTCTCTAATCGCGAGAACATCGAGTATTAAAACCCAGATCGTCAAAATGCCTCCCAGACCCATAGCTATGAATGCTCCTGTCAAACCATCAGAAAGTATGGCGACTAAACCAATTGGAGCCTGGAATATGTTTGGAAGCATAGCAAAACCCATTAGAACCAGCATTTCTGTGAAAGCACCCTTCCCTCCCAGAACCTTTGCTACTATATGAAGTATCCCTGCGATAACGACCCAGCTAATAAATCCACCAACTACACTTAAGGTCATGGACACAGTTGGCGAAAGCATCATCTCCTCAAAACCCGGAGCAGCAGGTTCAAACCCCGGAAACTCTGCAAATATGGACATGACTGCGCTTTGCGTTAATATGCTCCCTGCACCACTACAAATAGACGCAATTAGAACTATTATAGCTGCGGTAGTTACCGATGTTCTCTCTTCTAACATTCGTCTAAACGTAGAAGCTGGACTGAACAAAGTCCCGGAAATATTTTCTAACAAATCTGCCATTTATTTCATTCCCACATAAATATTCTTGAAGTCTCTATAATATTTATAAAGAAAGCTCCTACGAAACATCTGATTATTTCCTCGCACTATCAACCAGATATTTAACCGTGCAGGCATGTTCAATCGAGCTGAGGACCACAAACGCTTCGTCTACTGTTGCACCACGAGCAAACGTGCCATGACCCTGAACGACAATCCCTTTATGGTCACGAAGCGCGTGGGCAGCATTTCTTGCCAATTCTTCCGAGCCAACACCGCCACGCACCACGGGTATTTCATGCAGCACGTAAACGCTTTCCGCATCTTCCGGCACGATCTGCTCGCCCGGCTCGTGCAGCATTGACATCGTCACCGCGTATTTCGAATGCCCGTGCAGAATAGCAAGCGCAGACGTCGCCTTGTAAATCGCACGATGGACGTTTACCTCTGTTGAAGCTATCACGTCAAGCTCATCGGGCGATGCCGTATCTACGGGAACCGTAACAATCTGCCCTCCAAGCTCGTCCAGCATACTTCCCGTCGTGCTGATCAGCATCTGGTCACCCACTCGCTTGCTGACGTTCCCGAAATGCGAGTGCGCAAGCCCAGCCTCAACTATCTTCTTACCGTATTTTATTAATTCTTGCATTTCTTTATTGTTTATAAAGTATAGTATATTATTTCTTTGGTAAAGCTAAAAATTTCTTTTTGAAAGAAAGGTTTTTTATAATATATCAAATACCCTTTCAATGTTATCAAAGAGGAAATCGGGTTTCTCCTTTTCCAATTCCCTCCTTGCGTGCAGTCCAGTCGTTACGCCAATTGTTTTTACTCCTGCTCTTCTCCCTTGGATTATATCCTGCGGTGTATCGCCACAATAGAAAGTTTGAGCCGCTGTGGAATTGAGTAATTTTATTGCTTTAAGTAAAGGTTCAGGGTCGGGTCTTGTTCGAGCTGTATCCTCAGCGGTGAGCAAAACGTCATAAGGGAACTGAAAAAGCCGTATCGCCGCTTCTGCGGATTCCCTATCCTTTGTCGTCACGATTGCTATTTTTATTCCCTTTTCGCGTAGCAGTTCAAGTGTCATTTTCGCTTTCGGAATTTCTTTTATCATATTTTTGAATTTGCCCCGCATAAGGCTGAGGAAGACCGACTCGAACTCAGCCGGGTCTTTATCCGGGTATAAAACCCTGAAAGAAATCTGACTTGGCAGATGGATTATTTCCTTTATCTCTTTATCTGTTGGGATTCTAAACCCAGTTATTCTTGCTGCTTCCTTAACCGAACTCAAAATCGCTTTTGATGAATCAATTAAGGTGCCATCCATATCAAAAAGACCTGTTTTGATTCTCATACTTTTTCTTATATTCCTAACCGCTTCAACGTACGTTCCGTAGGCACGCCATTTTCATCCCAGCCACGCATACGATAATATTCATCGCGCGTTTTTAAGAACTCTTCTCTGTCTATTACTCTTCCGTTCACTTCGTCCTCAAAGAATCTTTCTGGAAGTGTGTCATCATCTTTAGAAAAGCCTTCCCTTATATTATAAAGTCGTTCTACGTTCCATATCCGCTCGCCAACGAGCATGAAATCCTCAGATGTGTAATCCACGCCCGTTACCGCACTCAATATGTTCGCATACTCCTCCTCACCAGCGCCAAAGAATGCGAATTTACACACCACGAGCGAATCCACCGCGGCAAATCTATCCTGGAATATTTTTGTGTGCCCTGCCTTGCCCGCAAGCGTGTAAGGGTCAATCGCCTTTGGCTTCCTCAGTATCTCCGGCGCGACGAGGTACGCTCGTGTATGACAGCCTCCGCGATTGGACGTGGCATAACTGAATCCCAAGCCTTTTACGCCACGCGGGTCGTACGAAGGGAGTTCAAGCCCTTTTACCTGAATGGACTTCTCAGGGCAGCCTTCGGACGCTGCAAAGGCTTTCGAGCCTCTACCAAGCCCTTCGCCCACACCTCCTCTTTCACCGATTATTCTCGTTAAACGTAAAAGCTCTGCGGGAGCGATACCTTCGTCTCTGATCTCCGAGTAGCAACCCAAAACTCCGGCAACTGAGATGGTGTCCAATCCATAATCATTACAGAGCCGGTTTGCCTCAACGACCGCGTTGTAATCGGGATTTTGAATATTCGCACCCATCAGACCGACAGTCTCGTATTCCGGCAGCTCATTACCTTCTCTGTCCGCGCGCTTACATGCAATAGGACAGGAA
>DAOUYX010000135.1 GCA_030665925.1 Methanosarcinales archaeon
GTAGGGTTCTCCACCTGCATGCCGCAGGGTATTATCCCTGATTGGTCTTTTTTCAGCGTTTGGTCACCACCAGTACCGAGGAAGAACGGCAGAGCGGTGTATGCCGATTTCGGACTCAGAATTGTAGAATCCTGCTTAGTGGAAGTGGTTGGCGAGGATGAAGTCGCAGTTGTCCATCCGCGTGATTTGGAGCGTGTGGTTGGCAGCAGGACGGAGATAATAGGAATTAGCGGACACGATTTCTTAGGTATCAATCCGCCCACCTCGGAGTTCGTTGATATGGTGAATACCGGACCACCTTACAACCGTGTGAAGTTCTTTGAATTGATGAGTAAGCCGGTAATGAAAGAGAAGACTGTGGTAGCCGGTGGCAAAGCCGCATGGCAGTTAGCGGATGAAATGGTCATGGACAAACTCAACATAGATTATGTTCATCTTGGCGAGGGTGAACTTACCGTTCCTGAAACGTTCAAATCTATACTTGAAGGCGAGAAACTGCCATCGAGGATAATAAATGGGAGAGAGCCAGGCGCAGAGGAGATACCTAACATTCGAGGTGCTACAATCCACGGTCTGGTGGAGATAAGCCGGGGATGCGGAAGAGGCTGCTCGTTCTGCACGCCGACCATGCAGAAGCTTCGTTTCAAATCAGTCGAGCATATCGTAGAGGACGTGCGGACGAATGTAGAAGCGGGGCAGAGAGCAATCTTGCTCCATTCTGAGGATCTCCTGCGTTATGGGTCCAAAAAGATAGCACCGGATGATGAGCGTGTTCTCAATCTAATCCGGAGTGTTGCGTCTGTTGAAGGAATAGAGAGTGTTGGAGCGAGCCATATAGCTCTCGCTACGGTTTATCATAATCCTGATCTGCTTAATGCGGTTTCAGAAACGTGCTACTCCATGCTCGATCAGAATTGGCTGGGTGCGCAAACCGGGATAGAGACTGGAAGTGCAAGACTGATTGCAAAGCACATGCGAGGCAAAGCGTTACCCTCACCCGCGGATAAGTGGCAGGAGATAGTCACACAAGCTTTCGGGATCCTCGATGATAATAACTGGTTCTGCGCTGGAACAATGATAAACGGTCTTCCGGGAGAAACGACGGACGACGTAATACGAAGTATCGAGCTGGTAGAGGATTTGAAAGGCACTTCGTCGCTTATCGTGCCGATGAACTTCGTTTCAATGCGTGGCTCGGTTTTAAATAACGAGGAATCGTTTACCATAGCGAAGATGACCTCGGAGCACTGGCAGCTCATGGGTGAGTGCATAGACCACGATTTGAAAATCGCACCTAAACTCATGCGGGAATACAAGAATGCCAGGGGCATCAAAAGCTGGTTACTCAGCTCCGCGGCAACGCACATGGCGAATGCACTGAATAAATATGTGAACACGATGAAGCGTGGTGAGCCGCCGACGGAGCGGAGGGAAGTAAGTAAATGGCTCAATCCCGATATACCGGACCTAAAAATCATAAATGCAAAAAGTAAGAAAACGACGCTGGAAGCAAGATTGAGATATATAGAGAGGCGGTTGAAAGAGCTGAGAGGTGAATGAATAGATAAATATGAAAGTAATGCTTGTACAGCCAAATTCGGCATCAATCGTTAAAACAGTGCTTGGGACTACTGGTCTACCTCTCGGCTTGGCATATCTCGCTTCAGTGCTCAGAGCGGAGCATGAAGTTCGTATAATAGACGGCTTGACCCAGAATTATGGCGCAGAGGAGTTAAAGCGAGAATTAAAGAAACATAAGCCCGATGTCGTGGGCATAACCGCGACTACACCTACAATCTACGACGCTTATGAAGTTGCTGGGCTTGCGAAGGAGTTCAATCCTGACATTAAGACCGTAATTGGCGGACCACACGTGACTTTTACGGCGAAAGAAACGCTTGAAGAATGCCCGGCATTGGATGTAGTGGTGAGAAACGAAGGGGAACTAACGGCAAAGGAACTGCTCGATTCCTTTGAGAAAAACGCACCACTTAAAAATATCCGAGGGATAAACTTCAGACAGGGAGGAGAAATAAAAGGGACAGAAAGCAGACCTTTCATAAAGAATATCGATGAAATCCCCTTCCCTGCCTATGACCTGTTGCCTATGGACAAATACAGATTTGGAAATCATGGATATGGAATGATGATGACAAGCCGGGGTTGCCCATTCAACTGTATTTTCTGCGCTTCTTCTACGCTTTGCGGTAAGATATGGCGGGCGAGGTCTGCGGAGAATGTAATAGAGGAGTTGAGAATGCTCAATACAGAATTCGGTGTCAAAGAGATAGAATTCATGGATGATACCTTCACGTTGAGCAAGAGAAGAGCGGAGAAGATCTGCGATTTGATGATAAAAGAGGGGAATGGTGGGGGAATGGACATCTCCTGGAGTGGCTCTGCACACGCAAACACAATAAACCGCGAGTTAGCAGAGAAGCTAAAAAAGGCTGGCTGTCACGATGTTTACATCGGTGCGGAATCGGGCTCGCAAAAGGTTCTGGACTTCATTGGCAAGAGCACTACATTGGAGCGTGTGAGTAAAGCTGTGGAGACAGTGAAAAAAGCGGGTTTAAATGTCCTCACTTCTTTCATTATCGGTGTTCCGGGAGAGACGGTAAGGATGATAAAAGATACGATAAAGTTTGCGGAGAGATTGAATCCCACCTACGCGCAGTTCACGATATGCACACCGTATCCAGGGACAAGGCTCTTTGCACTTGCGAAGGAGAAGGGGCTGTTAATAACGAAGGACTGGAGAAGATATACAACAGTAGAGCCGATAATGAACATTCCGGGGATTTCGACAGAGCAATTGAGGAAATTATTTAACCGGGCTTATATCAGCTTCTACTTGAGACCGCGCTATGTGCTATCGGGACTGCTAAACCGAAGGTTCTTTCTCACAAAGAAGGCTGTTTCCGATGCTCTGGGTTATTATAGGGCGTTAAAAGTTTGAATGGGCATATTTTTGTTGAACTCTTTATATACTACTAATTTTACATTTTAGTAAAAAGTAAAATATGGGTGGATGATGAAAAGATGAGCGATGAAGCGATGCAAGAAGTGTTAGATTCGATAGCGAAAATGGGAAAGCAATGGGATTTAGGGGGCGAATCGGTGGGGCGTGTCTGGGGTTTTTTGCTCTTCAAGTCCTGTCCGGTAACGCAGAGGGAGATAAAAGAAGGCACTGGCTACAGCCGGGGATTGATCAGCCGATGTTTGATGAAATTGGAAAAGATGCCGCTGCTTGAAGTGAGTAGAGTGGGAAATGAAAATCTCTATTCTATTAATACCTCTTTAACTGAGGGTTTTGGCGAGCTCTTGAAGCGTTTTCTTACCGCTAAGATCACTCCAATGATTGAGTTGCTATCCGGAACCGCAGATAAAATCGAAGATGCAAAAGTGAGAGAGACCTTCCTCGCACTACTGCACGAATACAAGAAATTGAAACTCGCTGTGCTCATCTTCTCCAGAGTGATGGATGATATAAATATAAATGAGATAGTGAAAGACACAGAGGACATAGAAGATTATGTGAAAAAATTTGATTTCAAAGGAGGTAGTAAAAATGGAAATGAGTAAGAGAAATAAAAACCTGAGGAAGAAGTTTCTTAGGCTCTTCACGCTGAGCTTGGTGTTCACATTGGTATTCTGTTCACCTCTTTCTTCCTTACCCATCCCGTCCTTAGTCCCTACAGGTGCAGCAGCTTTTTCTTCCATTACCATAACGGATGTAACGCCTACTGAGTTCAGTCCAGGTGATACGAGCGAGGTTATCGTAACGGTAAAGAACAACGGAGGTAGAGATGCAAAGGATATTCGATTGGCGTTTCAAGGAACCGAAGTTTTATCACCCGTGGGACGCACCGTAGCCCACATAAACACGCTGAACTCATGGAGTTCGAAGAAAGTGAAAATTACCATTCATGTAGAAGAAGAAGCAGCTAACGGGATTTATCCTATTCCTGTGACCTGTTCATGGCGGGAATATTATTTTAATCCTTCGGTAGGCTATGTAACGGGTCCTGAGCAAACCGTTGACTTGGGACTATCATTCATCGTAAGAGGAAGCGTGGTGATAAACATTGGCAATGTAACCACTGATCCTACGGACATAAGACCAGGAGCTGAGGACGTTGAAATAAGTGCGTTTATAGAGAACAGTGGAGAAGCCGCAGCGAAGGACGTTGAAGCGAAATTGATTTGCAATGCTGATTTTAAGCCTTCGTGGTCTGGAACAGACCGTTCGTACATAGGCAGGTTGAATTCCGGTGATTCGAAAGAGGCTACATTCCACGTTGACGTTACCGATAATATAGAATCAAATACCTACAGTATACCGTTGCAGATACGCTATAAAGATACGAAAGGCGGAGAATACGAGGTGATGCGCTCTGTGGAGATACTGGTGAAGCCGAAACCGGACTTTGAAATTGTTTCTTATTATACAGTGCCTGAGA
>DAOUYX010000005.1 GCA_030665925.1 Methanosarcinales archaeon
AAGGATGCAATGAACAACATCATCCTTCCACAAAAGCTCGCGTATTATGAACTGAAATATTTAAAAACACCATCCACGAAAATTGACGCTTCACGAATTGCTCATGTTCAACCATCATCTATAGAAGATGATTTCGAAGGCGAATCTGCACTGTTTTGTATTTTCGATGTTCTTACCGTTTTGAAGAACATGGATTGGTCCACCGGTCAAGCAATGTTCCGTCATGGCGGGGGGCTAACTACCGTCATCCCCGGTGACGATGCCACACAAGATGAAATAAATGCGATTGATGAAACCGTATCTGAAATTAATACTAAAACCATCCTCACATTGACACCCGGTTGTTCAATTCAACACGACAGACCAGGGGCACTTGATCCAGAGAAATACTATAACGTCATCACCGCGCAAATTTCTGGTGGCTCAAATATACCTATTTCAATTCTCATGGGCGCTCAAGCAGGTGCGGTTCAAGCATCATCAAAGGATAGAAAGGATTATGCCGATTTCCTTCACGCTATCCAGGTCAATGATCTCACACCTATTCTAATCCAAATCATTAAACGTTTCCAAGCATCCGGACAAATATCCAAAGGGCACAAAATCGATGATTTCTTGATACAGTGGAATACACCCTCGATATTTATTGTCGATACCGCTCGCGGTAATTTGTATGAAGCACGCGCAGAGCACGAACGAGCGAAAGCAGAAGAAAAGCGCGTGCAAACTCAGCTTCTGCAAATTCAACTTTCCGAACAACAGGAGGGTTCAGAGCCAGATGGCACGTCCACCAGAGACTGATGAAGAACTTGCCCCTGTTAATTCCTCCGGAGTAGAGCTTGGCGAAGAAATCACACGCGATGAAATATTGCCTTATTTCAAATCATTTTATCATACCAAACCGTATGTCAGCCTTATTGGAGGCCTATGCACACAGGGCAAGACGAAAGGCGATATAGATATTTTTATCAATTCTAATCACAGGGACATCTCAACTGAGTTTCGCATTATTCGTATGTATCCCGAAAAATATTGGTTCAGGTTCCGGTTTCATTACCCTTTTGAAGAAGAAGAGAGGCTACCCGATGCATCCATTAATCTCGTAGATGCTGAGAAAACCCACCCTGGTAAGTTCACCGATTACATGGACATTTATAATGAGAAAATAGAAGTCATCTCGGGCCCCGAGCTCGTGCTGATGTCCGTACCTAAAAAGTTAGAATTATTCAAATTTGCCAAGCTGCTGAAACCTGCTCACGGACATTATAAAGGCGAAGAATATAGCATAGACAAACTTATCGAGGTCGTGAACGCTAAACCCGAATGGTACGAAAAAGGCATTTACGTTCAGAAGAAGTTCGATGGCGTCCACATCAGAGGCGACCACTCAAAGGAGGGTAAGGTAATTATCTGGAGCGAAGAAGGTAACGATATCACAAGTAATTTACCCACCCTGGTCTCAGAAATTAAGGTAGCCTGTTCAGGCCATGATGTTATCTTTCCAGGAGAACTCGAATTCTGGTCAGATAAGAAGCATCAATCACGACAACAAACTACCGCTATTATCCACACCAAAGAAGTCCATCCCGATGAAAGCAAGGTCATCCTGAATGCTTTTGATACCCTATTTTATGATCAAGATATTCACAATGAGCCATACTCAGAACGCTTGAAATCAGAAATTAAAGATACCAAGCATATTAAGAAAGCGGATTACAAACTCGTATATTCCTCAACCGAATTGCGTAAAGCAGTGACGCATTATGCAGGCCTGCCGGGCAGCGAGGGCGCGTATCTTAAGCGTGCTGATTTCCCCTATGAATTGGATGGGAAAACATTGCTTAATTTCAAATATAAAAATACGTTCTCCTGGGACGTTGCAGTCAAGGGCATAGATAAAATCAAAGGTGCAAACGCATGGTCTTATCTCTGCGTTATTGAAGACGAACATGGCGAAGAAGTCCCCTGCGGGAAAACCTATAATTGCTCCATCGGCAGATCTAAAACAGAACCCCTCCAGGAAGGCGATATCTTAAAAGTTGAGTTTGTTAATCTAAACAAGTATATTGACCCAACAACTAAAAAAGTCTGGTATAATATGTGGTCTCCGCATCCCATCCCACCTTGGCGCAAAGAGAAGAAGAAGCCAGATAATACACTCACCGCAGAGAAGCTTGTCGAAGCCAGCCATGGCACAGTCACAGAAAAGAAGTGGCCTAAAAGATACGGAGATGATGACGCGCCCCTCATGTTACATCAAAATGAGGATTTATCTGAAGGTAAAATCGTAAAAGTTAATCATAAAATAGGAATAATCTCTAAAATCCTTGCCAGAAGAAAATGAAAATCGAATTGGAATTACCGGAATGGGTAACCGAGAGGCATATTAGAATACTCGCTGGTGTTGAGTTGGTTGCTTATAAATTAGTACATGAGGATAAATTCAAAATAAAAACTTCTCGTTGTAATTTCTGTGGTAAATGCTGCATGAACGTCCGGGTAGATCACATGTTTGGCAGAGATCCAAAAACGAATGATTGCAGATTCTTGAAGAAAAATGGTGATATTTATGAATGCGGACTCGGATTAGGTCGCCCATTTTCTTGCTGCATTACCATTCCTAAACATATTCGTGGATGCACTGAAAAATTTGAGGAGGCGAGATAAATGGGTTATTATGGTGTAAATGGGAATGCGAGATGGGGAAGCGATGGGGTGTCAGTATCTTGGGACCAAAATTGCGCTGTTAATATCACAGGTGTAGAAACAACACACAATAAAGTTCTCTTGATGCAAGGTGATAATTTAGCAGCTCACGGCGCTATCGCCTATACTGTTGTTTTACAATACTCTAAAGATGGAGGTGCATTTGTAACTCTAACAAATCTAACCGATTGGATTTATCAAGCTGCTGAGGCATTTAACGATGGCGATGCTGTAACATCAAATAACTGTCCTACACCTAACGGCGGTATTTGGAAAAACGGTAAAAAAGATGAGAATAATCTTATAGGTGCGATAACATTAGCTTCTACTGAGTACACTGAAATATGGTTTTCTATAAGAGCAGCAAATGCAGCAGGAGGGAGCGTCTATAGATTCCGATTATACGATACCGCCGAAGGGTGCGAAGTCCCCACTGGTGGCAATTTAGCAGCTTATATTCAAGCTACTATGTTTTCGGCAGGTGCTTCCATCCCCATCATAAGTCATCATTATAAACAGTTGAGGGAAGCCTAAAATGCAATACCTGAAACAAAGCACGGCAATAACATTGAAAATCGGGCCCTTCTTAGATGACAATGACGGCAAGACAGCAGAAACAACACTAACGATTGCACAAGCAGATGTGCGACTATCAAAGAATGGAGGCAACATAGCAGAAAAGACCGAAGCGACATCCTGCACGCATGATGAATTAGGTATATACGGCTGCCCCTTAGGTGCTACAGATACAGGGACATTAGGAAGATTACAATTATGGGTCCACGAATCAGGCGCGCTTCCTGTTTGGCACGAATACACGGTAGTTCCGGCCAATGTTTATGATTCTCTATTCAGCACGGATAAACTCGAGGTAGATCTAAAACAAATCGGTGGGGTTGTACAGAGCGCAACAGATCTAAAAGATTTCGCAGATACAGGTTATGATCCTTCCGCACACAGAACGCAAGCACAGACAAAAGGAATGGATAGTGGTGTGCTAACAGCCACCGCAATCGCAGCAGACGCAATCACCGCCGCGAAGATAGCCGCAGATGCAATAAGCTCTTCAGAGTTCGCACAGGCAGCTGCGGACAAGGTATGGGCGACAGCAACGAGAGCACTAACGGACAAAGCAGGATTTACAATCTCCGGAACCAAGCAAACATTAGACGCTTTGAATGACATTACTGCCGCTTCAGTTTGGTCAGTCGGTACTCGTGCACTCACAGATAAGGTTGGATTTGGACTTTCCACAGCAGGAATCTTAGCTATTTGGCATCAACTCTCAGCAAATATAGTCACTGCAAACACAATCGGTAAACTCCTGAAAGACAATTCACATAATGCCGCTGCTGTATGGTCTGCAGGGGGCAGAGCATTAACAACACCAGCAGATTATAAAGCGGATGTTTCAGCGTTGGCACTCGAAGCGTCATTAACCGATATCAAAGGCACGGGATTCGCTAAAGATACCCACTCTCTACCTCAATGTCTCACTGCAGCGGGATTCAGCACTCATAACGCAGCTGCTATATGGACGGCAGGTAGCAGAGCATTATCAACACCCGCTAATTATAAAGCAGATGTCTCATTACTCGCATTAGAAGCAACCTTGACAGCTATGAAGCAAACCGCAGCAGGGAGTTTCGATAGAGATTTACATAGCTTAGAAGCAATAAGAGAGAGGGGCGATATAGGATGGATAACAGGAGGTGGAGGCGGTATAACAGATATAGTCCAGGTAATCCCCTCCATACCCACTAATATTGATCTGGCAGATACAAAGACAATCAGAATTGCGCTTTATCTTATCAACTCGCTTGATGATCTTCCCACAACTGCTGAAATCGTTCCCGGAACTATCACCATCGAACGCTCCGCAGATGGCGGGACATCATGGTCCATGATTGTAAATGCTGCAGCATGTACCGAGCAGGCAGGACAAATATACTATGATGAGGTTTTCGATTCAGGAACCGGATATGCAAGCGGGGATATGATTAGAATCACATTCAAAAGTCAGAAGATAACGGTTGCTGCGAACGATTATGAAATTACTGATGCAACTTACGGCTGGATGTTCCACACAAGAATAGACGGAGGCGGTGGAGGAGGCGGTGGAGGCGATGCAACGGCAGCGAATCAAACCACTATCATTACCCATCTTACAGATGTCAAAGGCACTGGATTTATTAAAGACACTCATTCGCTGAAACAAAGTTTCGACCTTATTCAGCGCATACTCGGACTTACGCAGGAGAACCACTATATCGACAATACAACTTTCGAGACGGGCAAATTAAAATCTGCACGAATCAGAATATACAGCGTAGCGGGGAGCGTTGGCACGGCAAGCGATGTCATAGCCACTTACAATATCGCTATAACATACGATGCAAATGGTAACATGGTGTCCTACAAGGCTACAAAAGCATGACTATTGAACTCGCTACAAAAGGAATGGTTTACCCAAAATGTCAACTCTTAGGCATAGAAGCAGATGCAATGGTCTATCCACGAGACCAAGTATCAGGCATAGCAACAAAAGGAATAATCCACACGAGGTGCTTGCTTGTGACTAAAGAAGAAATCGCAATCGCAACCAGAGATGAAATCCTAACTGACGCAACTAAGTTCGCAGGTGCAAACATAGATGCTGCAATATCCTCCAGAGCCACGCCCAGCGATGTCCAGGTTTCCGTTAGCGGAGGTGGAAGCGGAGGCGGTGGAGGAGGCAGGACTATTATCGAACGCCCGGCTATCTGGAAACCAGAGGAGAAACTTAAACTTATCGAGGACATCAAGAAGATACATAAAATGATTGACGAACTTACTTCCCTGCAATCTGCTGGTCTGGAGAACATGAAGAATAATATTGAAGGGCTAAGAGAATCCCTGCTTAAGTTAATCAAAGAAGAAGTCACCCTTCTACTCAGCTTGAAGAAAATTATTTCTAAGCAGCCCAAAACCGATGCCTCCGCTGCGCTCGCTGATTCGGTTAATCAAATAATTGCTAAATGGGATTCCGTCCAGAAGAGCATTCTCAAACCTTCTGACCTCTCCTCATTAGATAATAAACTCGATGACCTTGCTAAAATCATGGTTAAATCTCTGCCTAATAAAGCCCTGGAGGATTTGATAAATGCTGAATAAAACATTAATCTCGGAATACGAAGCGCGTCTCGCTGAAGCTGACGCATTACTAAAGGAGAAATTAAAACGTGTCAAGGAAGCAGACCCAATTCTTAAGGACAAGACAAAAGCTCTTAAAGTTATTGAGGATGAAATTGCTAAAAAGTCCGCACAGCTTGAGGAAGCAAAAAAGCATCCGGAGAAATTATTTGATGTTCTTTTTGAGGACGGTTCTGCAGGCGTTTTTCCCGAACAGGAATTAGAATTAGTTGAATCCATCTCAAAAGACCAATTTGAAATTCTCACTTCATTGCTTTCCGGTGATTCTGGAATAGAGTTCGATAAGGTCAATCCATATTTAATCTACCCGGATGAATCGAAAAAGTGGAAAGGTATGGTTCACTCGCACATCAGGGGTAAAAGTGTTCATTTGGATCTCCGACTTCAAATATCAAAGGATTACATGATTGGCTGGACGTTATATATTCCTAAAGGTCTATCCAAAGACCCAGAAACATTTACAGAAGCAAAAGCACTCAACGAAAAAGAGATTATGCCTATTGTCCGCGAAACGATGTCTAATCCGCTAAAGAAATTTAATTGCGGTCAAAAAGAAGAATTACCTCCTATTGAATGGGCGACATATGAAGGCACTGTTCAACCAGGTGCAGTTGGGGCAACCAAATATGAGCACGGGCATTTTATCATTATTGATTCCTTCGATGTTCAGTTCGGCGCATCCAAATCTTATTTCCACGAATATTTCTGCGATGGTAAGATCTTCCATGGCAGGATTATATTTCGATTGTTAGAAAACAAAGAAGAATGGAAGCGTACAGATGAAGGATTACTCACATGGTTCTGCTTCAACGCATTAAAATCACCAACCCCTTATGTTATGTCCACCCGCGCTGTAAAGAAAAAATGGGTACCTCCTTATGGCTCATCTGCATTACCAAGAAACATTCGCAGCAAAATCCCTGAGCGATACCAATACTGGAAGATTAAAGACGCCTCACGGCGTAGAGAAGTCAGAGATGAACTTGTGGATGCAATAAAAAAGAAGCTACTTAAAAAATGACCGGTAAAAGTTTACTATGGAAAGTTAAAGGTGAAGAAAAAAAAGGGATGATAAAGTATTACAAGAAACTGGTTTCTGGTTTTCTTATCATTGGTGGCTCTTTTTTACTTCTTGAGCATCTTTTCCAATTTGGAGGTTTTGATATTGAACTCCTTGGCCATGAATATTATGGCCTCGCCATGATTATTATCGCCTTCTTGCTTTCTATTAAATGGAAACAACTGCCTGCTCTATTCAAAAGCAGAAGCTTCATAGAACTCTTAGACGAAGGAGAGAGAAGAAAATGAGGACTACTATCGTCAAAAAGGACGTGGTATCTATAGAACAAGAAGCATTAACATTCTTTCTTGAATCGGTAAAAAAGGAGCTTAACGATGAGCTCTCCTTCTTCTCCGCTTCCGTTGATTATTCTGCCAGGCTACCTCAACTAAGAATCCGGGAAAATGGTGAGCTATAATTATTGGCGCTGCACCAATTGTAACCGCACATCTCGCACTCGCAGCTATTCAACTAATCAGCCGCCCTCATGCCCTTTCTGCGGGTCTAAGTGGTTGTCGTCCGCAACTGCAACCGAATTTAAAAAGGATAGAGGGCTTCATTAATTATTTTCGTTCTTAAACGCTCTCATCCCTTACTCCTTTTTTAGTGAAGAAATAATGGCTGAAAAAGAAGATTTAGGTAATACCGAAATTGATACCCTTGATGCCCTTTTTGCACAGCTTACAGGGACTGCAACCGATAACGGAAGCGATTCGGAATATCCCCTGCCAGAGAAGAAACCCGTGAAGTTCACTGATGTCGATGTTGTAGTGATGCCCAGAGGCTACAAGAGCGAATATCCAAAGCCCGGAGCCAAAGATTCAAAGCCACGTTATACTGATTCGCTGCCTTCAATGAAACTTGATGTCGATAGCGCAAAGGAAGCAGATGGTGTTTTGTCAGTTCCAGTGACTGTTGCTAACGCCCAGCACATCTATGATTATGATGGGTTGAAAGTTCGCAAACCGTTTGAGGAACTCGAAGCTGCCGCAATGTTTTGTGATGGCCGTCCTGTTACAAGAGAACATCCACTTGCAGGAATCGTTACGGATAGAAGCGAGGTTCTCGGTTTTTTCAAAACCCCGCTCGCGAACGATGATGTCCTGAAAGGCGTTTTTCAAATCACGGACAAAGATTTAATCGCAGATGTCAAGTCAAAGAAACTCACTGAGACTTCTCCAGGTTTCTTCTGCGATCTCGATCGTTCCGCTTCCGGCGAACTCAATGGCGAACATTATGATGCCACTCAAAGAAACATCTTTATCGACCATATCGCAATTTGCGAGAACGGTAGATGCAGCATCGATGACGGCTGCGGAATTGGATTGGATGCAAAGAAATACCCAGTGCCTTCGGAACTCGTGGATAAAATCAAGGCTGCTATCGAACGTGCAAAGGCAATGAAAGACAAGAGCTTGTATAATCTGCTCAAGGAACTTCTGAGAAGTGTCAGCGTGAAGAAAGATGGTGAAGAAAAAAAGACTGTCGATGCTGATGCAATTAACCTGGTGAAAATCAAAGACGCTTTCGCTAAACTCACCGCTGAACGCGATTTGCTCAAGGGCGAACTCGAAGGAATTGAAAAGGCTACACATGATTCGCTTGTTGCACAACTTGTTGAAGGGGATGATCCAGAGACGAAAGAGAATTTGGATAAGCTCGCGCTCGATGAGCTGCAGAGGCGATTCGATTTGGTAAAAGGTGTAAACGTGAAGCATCTTTCTGTTCCTGATTCTTCCCGGACTCCGGGCAGGGACGCGATATATGGTAAGGTAGGTAAAGGAGGTAAATAGAAAAAAAATGAAACCCGTAAATATAAATGCGTTTGACATTGGCTCTTACGCCATAGGCGCACGAACGGCCTTTGGGGCGTTAGCCCAATGGTCTGCGAACGGTATAGTGAAACCAACGGCAACAGGAACGTTGTACAGTTATGTCGGTTTAGTGGATGAGGATCTCGTTGAGAAAACGGTCGATGGCTTTTTTAGCCAGTACGATATGGCTCCTCTAATTAGGGCTGGTATCGGCAGAGCATGGTTACTTGGCGGGGTCACAGCTGACGCCGGTGATTATCTGAAAATAGCAGCTGCTCTTGGTGCAGGCACGGAATTTTTAGGCGTGCTTGATGCAGAGGCAGACGTGACCAGGACATTGTACTCCGTGGCTAAAGTCGTTGGAGAGGATGTTGGTGATGCAGAGTTTGACCAGACAGTTTCGAGTATCTCAGGGAAGGAATTGACGATTGACAGCGCAGCGCATCTGACTTCTCTTGCTCTGAGCAAAGGCGATTATGTCGTGATAGATTCCAATGAGGCTGCTGAGGTTAACAGGATTGTTGATCCTGCAGTAGCAGACACTAAATGTTCGGTTCAGATTGATCCGAATGCAAGTCATGCAAACGCCATCAAGATATATAAACTGGTTCAAGCAGAGGTGCTGTTACTATGATGCAAAATGACGCAGCTATTCTCGAACACTTTATCGAGAATTGGGGAAAGACAATTGATGTCTGGGCAGACGAGAATCAAGACAACATGACGGCGAGGAACATCATGAACTACCGGAAAGTAGATGAGAGCGTGCAGATTGATGTGGTGCAGACAATAGACCGTACCGGCCCAGGGGCACAAATCACAGCTAAAGGTGCTGTCCCTAAGACTATGGGTTCGAAGGTCACTAACGAGAAATATGAGATATACCAAATCTCTACCATGTTCAACCTGAGTAAGAAGGACCTTGGATCTTCGCCATCGCTGAAAAGCAGGATGATTGAAATGGCTATGGACGATATCCATCGCGCTGAAGATGATTTGGCACTCAATGGTAATGCAACTCTCAATATCTCAGGCATAGTTGCTGCAGCGCGTGCAAACTCGAATGGTAAAATCACTCAGGCTGCATCGTCAGGCATCAACACCGGCAATAAGGGCAAGTGGATAGGTGAATCGTCAACGGATATTTATGACGACATCAATACTGCTATCGGCAAGCTCGGGTCAAACTATAAACCAGCCTTCCTGGTCGGCAATTCGAAAGACCTTCGTCTGTTGTTCAGGATGGATAGCGAAAGGCAACAGTATTACAAAACCATGTCTATCCTGTTTGGGAAGACAAACCCGGACGATGTATCGTGGATATGGCAAACTGATATTCTGCCTCAAAACTATGTCTATCTCGTCACCAAAAATACCAGAGTAGCGGACTTTGTTGTCTCGGAGAATCCAGATATCACTGCGTACCCGTTAGCTCCAGGAAAGAACTATCCGATTGAAATCGGTGGGTGGTCAGTACCGGAGATATACGACAACGATGGATTCGTGGAGATACAGATAACATAGGGTGAGGTAAAGGAAAAATGGCACAAAAAGTTGTCGCACCCGGTAAACTCGAAGCAGGGGCAAAAGATATCATCCCCACCGACTCACTCCAAGACGAAGCTGTTACAACTGCAAAGCTGTCCGCAGCAGCAAAGATTAAGCGAGCCCATTCGAATGTAATTGATCTCGCTGTTCTTAATGCTGCTGTTGGTTTGCTTTACACATCGACCGCAATCGTCATCACCGCAGTTAATCTATACCGAATCACCGCAACGGTCGGCACAACCGGGAAGGTTGACGTTGGGGTCAATGGTGACGATGACGCAGTTGTTAATGCTCAAGAGGTAGCAGCAGCCCTTATCGACACAGTCATTCCCTTGACGATATTAGCGGGAGCAGTTGATGCGGGCAAGATGGTCACTGCATCAATAGAGACAGCTGTAGGAACAAGCGGAACAGCAACCATCGAAATCGAATATTACGAAAACGAGTGAGGGCGAAAAAGGATCAATATGATCGAAAATGCGCCCTCGCTAATCGGCTCGCTCGGTTTTCCCATAGCAATGTGCTTGTATTTGTTATGGGAACGCCATTCCGACAAATGCTCGCTCGTGGATGCAGTCGCAGAGAATACAACAGCCACGCAAGAGTTCAAAGAAGAAATCATAAGATTTACCGAAAGGTGCAATGGAGGTAAGAAAGCAAACTAATGACTGAAATAGCAAATAATGTTCCGGATGGTATCAGTGAATTCGTACTTGGTACCACTGCTGACGCTTATGCCTATGGCTTGAAGTGGATTTGTCTCGGTATGGCTTCTAAAACAATCTTTCTTAAAAATACCGACATAGCTAATGCATTGAAATATAAAGTCCTTACACTCGCGTATCATAATGGTATCGAATATGAAGAAGTTGCTGAGACCTCGCTCGCTGTTGGCGATATTGCACAGATAAATATGGGGTACCCATACGCATGCGTCAAAGTCATGGTAAAATCGAGCCTCGCAGGTACCCCTGCAGATTATGAGATTGACTATACAGGGAATAAATGCTAATGGCACAAACAAAATATTCTGACAGGATAGAAATAGATTCCGGTGCCTATGATGTTGCGAATGGCATCCCACAGTTAGACGCTTCAGCACTTTTGAAACTTGCGCAAATAATAGGTAATGTTCCCTCGATAGATTCAAACGGTAAACTCGTCTTAACTGGGACTTCTCAAATAGGGACGAAAACGACTGACCTTGCTGCGCTTTGGGATAAGACAACAAAACTCGTAAAAGCGGATATTGATTCTGCTGAATTTAATGTTGCGGATAAGCTACTCCAACTAAATGCCAGTGCAAAATGCCCCCAAGCTCAGATGCCAGATGTACTTACCGGGTTGCTTCAGGAACAGCGTTTGCACGATTCCATGGCAACTATCTTCGGTGGGAAATATAATGTTAGCGTCCTCGACTTGACATCAACAGATGCAGATTTAAAAGGGTTTTACGGCGGTGTTACAGACGGCAGATACATATACGCCATTCCCGGCGATAATGGATCACCCTCTGGTAAAATCGCAAGAATTGACATTAATGATTTTTCTTCTGTTACTGTACTCGACTTGACGACAACAGATCCAGATTTAAAAGGATTCGCAGGCGGTGCCACGGACGGCGAGTATCTTTATCTTGTCCCAAATAATAATGGAGTTCCTTTTGGCAAATGCGCAAGGGTTTTACTCAGTGATTTCTCCACTGTTTCTGTTTGCGATGTGGCCTTAACACACCCTAGTTTAAAAGGGTTTTCAGGCGGAGCCATAGACACTAACTATATTTATCTTATCCCATTTAATAATGGAGGTCCCAGTGGTATGTTCTGCAGGATTAAACTCAGTGATTTTGCCACTGTTAGCGTCATGGATATGCCTATGTATTACGCGGCTCTAAAAGGATTCAGAGGGGGTGTCTTAAATGGTAAATACCTCTATCTCATTCCCAATAATACCGGGTCTATTTCCGGCACAGTCGGCAGACTTGAACTCGATGATATAATAAATCCATCCATCCTTGATTTGACATCAACAGATCCAGATTTAAAAGGATTTATAGGCGGCGTTTCAGATGGCAAATATTTATATTGTATTCCCGACAATAACGGCGTTCCTTTTGGTAAAGTTGCCAGAGTTTTACTCAGTGATTTTACAACTGTCAGCGTTCTTGACCTGACGGCAACAGATGCACAGCTAAAAGGTTTCTTTGGTGGCGTTATAGTCGATAAATATCTATATCTTTTCCCAAATAACAATGGATCTCCTTTTGGTAAAGTCGCCAGAATCAATCTCGATGATTTCTCTACTGTCACCGTGTTCAATATAATAACAAAAGATGCAGCTTTAAAAGGATTTAGAGGTGGCGTAACAGACGGCAGATACTTATATGCTATTCCGAATAATAATGGAGCTCTCTCTGGTAAAGTCGCAAGAATCACAATAAAAAATCACGGTAATAAGTTCTAATTATCCTGGTGAATCTATATTATGGATCTTAAACACTTTCTCCGCTTATCTAAAATGCAAGAAAAATGGTGCAACTTACAACCGCTTCCCGGATACGCAACCGCATTAATGCATCCGCAAGCGATATCAATGACGGAATCCTCACTGAATTTATAGAGGACGAACGGGCTATTATCGAAACCTACATTAAAAAGACGTTTTCATCTGAAAGCGATTCCGATTATGGTATTGTTCGGTCAATCCTCACAGACCGCTGCGCTGCCAAAGCTTTGCTCCATATTGCAGGCATTTCCGCAGGTATTGTTTACACCATTGACGAGTTGAAAATAGATAAGTCTGACCCAGCTGCCAATAAACTCCTTATGGCCCGCGATATTTGGGACCGTGCTGAAGAACAACTTCTTCTTCTCAAACCTTCTTCCACGCTACGACCAAGAGCTTCCACAAGCTAAAAAATGAACATAGATAAAACGGATTTCGTAAATCTGCTTGCAGAATTTGGGTCAGATATAAGCACTCCAAGCTCCTCTTTTAAAGGGATTTATGTTCCACTTCAAGTTGCTAAACAACTTCCGGATGTTAAACTCGAATCAGGTGATGCGGTTGTTTACACCGACCCTGCTGAGAGCCTTACGCTTGGCGAGTTACTTTCCTTCCAGGGCAAATCATTTTTACTGGTTTCAAATTCCAAAATCCAATACATCAATGGCAATCCTATTTATATGGTACTTGGGCTTGGACGGTTCTTACCGTCCCTTAATTTCCAGAGCAGTTATGATATTTGCACATGCATCTCCCTTTCGCTCTCTTCACTCTACAACATCAATCAAAATCTGTTCTCCAAGTCTATCCCCGCCTCTTATGACATTTCCGCTCCTATTCTAGTATCTGCTTCCATGCTATTCCCTTCCCTTTACAACATCAATCACAATCTGTTTTCCAAATCTGTCCCCTCCTCTTATGATATTCCCACTCCAGTATCCACTTCCTTCTCGCTCTCTTCCCTTTACAACATCAATCAAAATCTGTTCTCCAAGTCTATCCCTGCCTCTTATGATATTTCCGCTCCCCTCTTAGTATCCGCTTCCATGCTATTCCCCTCACTCTACAATATCACCCAAAACCTATTCTCCAAGTCTGTCCCCGCCGCCTATGATATTTTACCCGCTTCCGCTTCTATCTTAATATCTGCTTCCATGTTATTTTCCTCACGTTACAACATCAATCATAATATATTCTCCAAGTCTATCCCTGCCTCCTATGATATTTTACCCGCTTCCGCTTCTATCTTAGTATCTGCTTCCTCGTTATTCCCTTCACGCTACAACATCAATCAAAACCTGTTCTCCATGTCTATCCCATCATCCTATGATATCCCCACTCCAGTATCCACTTCCTTCTCGCTCTCTTCACTCTACAACATCACCCAAAACCTATTCTCCAAGTCTGTCCCATCATCCTATGATATCCCCACTCCAGTATCCACTTCCTTCTCGCTCTCTTCACTCTATAACATCACCCAAAATCTGTTCTCCATGTCTGTCCCATCATCCTACGATTTGCAAGTCGCTCCCGCACAAGTCACCGGGTTGAGAGCAGAAGCAGACGAGGGGAGAAATATCCGGACCTTCTGGATACCGATTGAAGACGAAGACTTGGATCATTATAAGGTGCACCGTTCAACCGCGGATGCTTTCGCACCTTCCGATGCAAATCTGGTCGGAGTCCCAAAGACGAATCAATTTACACATAAAAATCTCGATTCAGTCATCAAGTATTATGTCAAAGTTTGCGCAGTTAATAAACAAGGGGATTCCGGTTCTTATTCCACTCAGGCGTATGCAACCACAGTAGAATAGCTTTATAGATGAACCATCACGATGTGATGTTCGGTTTTGCTGCCTTTGACGAGACTGACTGTTACATCTTTATCTACATAGCCCGCACGCTTTAGAATCACATGACCGAAGATTTCCGTAATAATACCGAGCTCAATGACTTCCGGAGTGACAAGTTTAAGATGACCTGGGACGTCATTGCCTTCACCGAAATAAATCTTGCAGTATGAAGGAGCAGAGGTAATCCCGAGTTGGGTGCGGATAATATCTGTGTCTTCCACAATCTCAACTTCGCCATCCGCAGCTGCACATTCGCATTTAGCGATGGTTCTTATGGAATGGGCGCCTACCTTATCAGCGAAAAACTTAGGATAACGGTTCAGTATGGCGGTGGGGAGAGTTTCAAATGTCTGCGTTCTGAATGTGCTTATGGAAGACCAGTTGAGACATTGTGTGAAATCATCATGGAAGGCACTAATATTTATTTGGAATTGCTCATTATACGGATATTCCGCATCCACGATTGTACTAACTTGCATTATATTTAAGTAAAGAAACATCTTAAATGTTTAAGATATTATTATTCTTACAAACCATGGAAAAAGATTGGCGAAACGTATTTCAAAAGGAGCTTTGCGAGCACGGAATCGAACTGGATTTAGATGGTAAGAAGTTTAAAGGGTTGATTACCACTTTCAGGCAATCAAAATGTTCCGAAGTGGAGATGAAGTCAGAACGCGGAGATACTATCGCTTATATAGATGCAGATGCTGCAGTTCCTCCGACTGGCAGCATCCTAACAAGCTCCAATGGCAAGAAGCTGACTGTAGTAGGCAATAAACTTGAAAGCCAAATCGGAACTTCACCGATATTCCGAGTATTATTCCTTAAACACTCTTAAATCAATCCTTTTTTTCATGACCTTTGAGGTGAAGAATATTAAGGCATTTCAGTGCGCTTTCTGGAATGAAGGCAATGATCACGGGGGCGATATTGACCTTGCTAATGAAATCAGTCTGTCCAATATCGAACAGAACATTTTTGATGATGTTAGTGACGCGGAACGTGTTGCAGGCGATACAGATTACCGTAAAATATTTTTGCGTAATGAGAACGCGGAAACATGGGCGGCCGTCAAAGCGTGGATCTCACAATTCACTCTTTCAACTGACGATGAGATCACTGTGCTTCTCGGTGGGACAAAAAGTAAAGAGTCCACTCCAGTCGCTTTAACGGGCACGGTCACGTTCGCAGCAACCACCGCTATCGTAGGCAGCGGAACAGCATTCACCACTGAGCTCGCAGTTGGTGAGAAGATATATAACGTCACCGATGATGTAGAAGGTGATGCAAAAGCTATTGCATCTATCGAAGATGATACGCATCTCACATTGAGCGCATCATACGCAGGCACAGCAGGAGCAGGCAAGACGGCAAATGTTGCAGGTATTGATCAGTGCACTTTCGTTTCGCCCAGTTCCAAAGCTCACGGAGATGTGCTTTCGCTTAGTGATCTCGCGGAGAATGTCTATAAAGGCATCTGGATTAAACGTATCGTTGACGCCGCTTCAAGCGGATACGATAACAACCAGTTTGCGTTAAAGTTTGAAAGTTCGTAGTGAAAGGGGAAAATGGCGGTAACTTATTCCGGTGTTACGCGGGTGAAGAAAGCGAAATGAATATGTACTGAATGCGGCCAACAACATACCGTTACGCCATTCACAATGGACAATATTAAAAAAATACGAATTTAATCGATTCTGTGTCAATAGGTTAGATAAAGAAAACTTCCCTTGTGCCTTCAATAATTGAAAGGTTTATATACTGGTATCCGTATATCTGTTTATATGGAAGTATCAATAAACGAGGAAATAGAAAAGGAATTTAGGGAAAGGGCGATGCAAATATATGGCTATCGAAAAGGCTCGCTTAAAGAAGCATTGGAAAAAGCGATAGGAGATTGGTTAAAGAATGTTGCATCCCAAAGCAAAAAAGGGGAGGGAATAGATGGTTGAATTATGCGCGATATGCGGGGCGAGAGAGGAAACACGGGAGAGCGCGATATAAATGCCTAAAATAGCTTTTAAAGGGGAAATCACTGATTTTCACCCTACAAAAAATAGTACCGTGAAGGTTACTATCGAAACAGACTTAGACGAAGAAAGCGCAAAGCTACTCTGGCTCTTAGATAAGGGTCTTGATATTGTTATCACCGACAACCAGACAACCTTAGCAGAACACGAGGGTAAATAAGATGCCAACGGGATACCATAATCAGATAGATAAGATAAATACTGAAAAGGCAATCGCATTCGTTGAACATATCGAAGAGCATCTTACTGCCGGTCAGAAAGTCGTATGCAAGATTTGCGGAATGACAATCGATGAAATCTATGAGGAGGGAGCAGATTAGAGATGACCAGAATCGGTAATAATGTAAGACTTACAGAGCAAGCCCATACAACTCTTTCAAAAATGGCAGAAAAGCTCAATGTTTCAATGAAAGAGATAGCCAGTGAAGCTATTTTCGTGTTAGCCCAAGAGGAGGTCAGAGAAAAAGAACAGCGAGAGTCTATAGAAATATACGAGAAAAGGGTGGCAATCTTATCGAGACGAATACGGGGTAATAGACATGCAACGTTCGGTGCATTCGTTCTCGGTGCGATTACGAGCGGGTGCGCTGTGTATTTCTCGGTGGTGGTGCTATAGATGGATCGAGAAATCAAAGTAACTAAATGCGGTGAACTACTTAGCTGCGAATCTGAGGACAGAATAAGCATTGAGTTCTCTCCTATTGACCTTCTAAATCTGAAAGAAATATTTCAGATACGAGCTTTGGACGCAACGGATTACAATAAACAAGCTGATGAACGTGGTATGCGCGAATTATTCATGAGAGGACGTGTGATGTGGGAAAACATGAGAAAGGGGAAAGATAAGTGAGCACAACCAGCAAACGTGCATGGCAGAAGCTGGAGCAGCGAGTATGCGCAAAGCTCGGAGGCAGACGCACACCACTATCCGGCAGCAACAGCCAGCATGGCACTTCTGCAGATTGCATTGAAACAGCCTATCCCGGGCTCTACATTGAGGTTAAGCTCCGAGCTTGCTTTCTGCATCACACTATTTTTAAGCAAGCAGCAAAAGCAGCGCAGAAAGAAAGCAAAACGCCTATTCTTGTTACGCACGTCAAGAATGAAGAGAGCGAATTGGTCACACTGAGGATTGAGGATTTCTTAAAGCTTATCTCTGTGGAGGCGAACGTGAAGAAACGCTCGGATGAGAGAGAGAAGGGGACAGGCTGGGGGAAATACTGAGAAATGAAGAAATCGAACACTCCTTCTCAAGACGAAGCTCATGCACTAATTGAGGGCACTACTTCATTATTCCATTCAGTTTCAGATAACTTTCTAAAGCACACAGAAGAGGGCTGCATTAAAATACGCAAAGAATCCGCAAGGTTTGCTGTAACAGTGAAGTTAGAAAGGAAAAAGGAGGCGAAATAGCGAAAAATGAAATCTAAAATAGAAAAGAAATTGGATGAAGAATTTGAGCTACTCGGTATCAGACCGCGAATATACCATTTTAGGGATCTCTCACTTTTCAATGCGATCACCATTGCTACAGTGAGCGATATTGATGAGGATGATTTCTGGTCCACTTTTGAGGATATAAATCGATCCAAGTCCAGCTTTGTCCGCAACCATCCATTACCTGTTCATGACGGAAGTTACGTTTTGCAGAAACTGACCATGATGTCTTACGGCGTTGCCCTTTGTGATTTACAGGATCAATTCAACCGCCGATTAGGGCGAGTTATAGCAAAGGGAAGGCTGTTAAAACATTTGAAGAAGGGGGCGAAACCGCAAAGATGAATTCGTACCGCACTACAATTCCACGAGCAGCAGCTTACAAGCGCAGCCAAAAAGACCGCTACGTGACGAAATATTTGACTGTTCAAAAAAAAGGAGTGAAGAATAGAAGATGAATAAAAATGAAAAAAGCAAGGAAGCAGAAGAAAAAGAACCAAATACAGTAATACCAATCTGGGAAGGGGAGTACGTTAAATTGAGTGTTGCCGAAAGAGAAGAAGAAATGATTGCAGAAGAAGTTGAGGATTACTATGGACTTCCTGATGTCCTCCTCGAGGAAGAACATGGGGTAATTGAGCAACTAAGAAAAAGATTCCCAAATAATTACCCTGGTCATGTTCTGCAAGGAGGGAATTGGTATCAGGAAACATATGCACCCACTTTTAAACTTTCAATGAACGGTAGAGAAGAAATGCCAAATATACTCAAACTATCCACTCCATATGGAAGGCTGAAGAGCATAGCTGAAACAGCAGCAATAATATCTGAAATAGAGGAGGGAAGGGTGAAGAAAAGAAGATGAAAACAAAAGATATTGAGGAGATTATAGCATACGGGAGAGCAAACAACAGAACAAATGAAGATACAGCAAAGCGGATTGTAGAAAAAATAAACGCTCGATGGTATCACAGCAGAAAAGACCAATGCGAGGATATAATTGAGGTTGATGAATAAAAGATGAGCGAAGAAGAAATGGGCATAACAGAAGAACTTATAAGGATGTTTGAAAAAGCAGAAGAGATACAAATGTGGAAACCACCTGTCCCCGTTGGATTCTATCCTGTAAATATCCCTTTTTATGATTTAGAAGGAAATTTGTGGTTCAATAAAGACAATCAGGATTACATTTGGTTTCCAACACAAGGTCAATTACAAGAGATGGCTTGGGCGAAAGAATACCACGAAGATAACATTGACCACCTCTTAATGCGATTTTATACAGAAATCCACAACACTCCAGATTTTAATTGGGGGTATTGGGATATGTTTAGAACAATGGAAGCGAAATGGTTAGCTTTCGTTATGAGAACTCGTTACAATAAAATTTGGAATGGAAAGGATTGGACAGGGGTAAAGGAAGCTAAGAAATGAACGGAGAAAAACAAGCTAAGATAGGGGTGGAAATTATCTCGAAAGAAGTTAAAGAGTCGCAACTATTACGTGACTTGCGAGTACGCAGAGGTAGTATGGAATTATTGCGTGACCTGCGTGCAGTCAGAGGAGAGATAGAAGCATTGAGGAGGAAACTGGAGAAATGACCTTTTCGACAACAATTAAAAAAGAATGGTGGGATAAAAAGATGCAGCAGTACAGAGAAAAAGGTTATTTTTATGAATATAAACGATACAACTCATACTGGGATGTTAGATTAAGCAAAATAAACGTATTCCCTATACACGCAGTATTCCTGGTCGGTTCTGCTCCACACAGAGCGTCAATAACACGGATATGCCATGTGAGTATGTACGATATACCTGCAGATATATGTAAATTTTTGATGGAAGCTCCAAATGCACAGATGAGCGACATGGTT
>DAOUYX010000069.1 GCA_030665925.1 Methanosarcinales archaeon
AGAGGTCAGTGACATCGGAGAAGCGTTAAGACTTATTCGTGAGGGCAAGGAGATAAACTATCAGGGCGCTTCCGGTGAAATCACCTTCGATGAGAATGGCGACGTGTTCGGTGTTTACTGCGAATTCTCAATCGCCGATGATGGAAGCGTTGCGCTGGGAGAGAGTATTCCGCTTGAGGGGGAAGTAACGCCAACGCCGACACACACCGCAGCACCAACTGCAACACCTACTGCAGCGCCTACAATCGCACCTACAACTGTAGCACCTACAACCGCACCTACACCCACGCCTAAAGACCCTGGCTTCGAAGCGATATTCGGCATCGCAGGAATTCTCGGCATTGCATATTTGATAGTACGGAAAAGACGAGAGTGAACTAAACTAAAAAATTGAAAAACGTAGAGGGGTTATTTTAATTCCCCCCTTTTCTTTTATTTTTGCAGATCGGGGGATAATTTGATCTGAGGATTCTTATTCCAGCGCAGCCGCTGATCGAGTGGGGCTGCATGCACGAGCAGCAGGAGGTAGTCACGAGTTAAGATGAAACTATTCTGCTTTGACTTTCTCCTTCTTCTCTTCTTCTTTAGTTTCGAGATCTTCCTTATACTGCTCTAACAACTCTACCTCTTTCTCTACCGCCTTTGTTATTGTTTTCAATGTGCTTATCCGGATATCAATGAGACTTGAAGCGAGCTTCGATGGTTTCGGAACATAATCCCCCAGAGAGCCCACTACGTCACCCGCTATATCGGCAGCAACCTTAAACGGAATAGCCGTTGTTCCTGCAAGGACTTTCAACGCCTTCGCTAAATCATCCTCTTCCCAATTCATTTTCTTTTCTTCTTCCATCGCTCATCAATAAAGTATATGTGCAGTTCATCATTTAAAAGTTTTGCCTTGTCCAGCTTCATCATGTGTGCAATCGCAGGAAGCGGAATGAAATTCCTCACTTCTCCGATATCCGTAGAAATAACCACAGACAGGTCTTCACCCACCCTCTCCACCTCGCATACCTCCTTGTGTTTGCTTGCAGAAGGAAGCGGAACGACGACTTCTAACCCTCGCTCGGTCTCCCGTACGTTGATTGCCTTACCCTCGAAGTAGATCTGAGCGGGGTCTTCATCGCCGAACAATTCCTCACCAACCGTGGATAGGAGCTTCAAGCCTTTTACTTCCGACTGGAATAGCTTGAGCTTTTTTAGTGGTAGTGGATGGAATGCCGACTCCAAATCTGTCATATATTTCCCCTGTGCCTTCTTCCACTCCTTAAAATACGAATCGCTCACCCCTTCCGGGATTATCTTGTTCATTACAGCAAGATCAACGTTGATGTCGTATAGATTTGCAAGGAGGTATGTTCTTTTCAGGTTCTGTATGCTGAAAGCCTCGGGATTTGCAATCAACCGTAAACTGGTGACTTTTCGGTCCGCAATGATATTCTTGAGCTTTTTGAGGATCTCCAGGAGCTTGAGGTCCTGCTTTATCACCTCTTTGCCCGGTGATGGCAAACCAACGATGGGCTCTGCTATTCGCGCGATATTGACAAGAGGCGCCACGAATTTGATGACTTTCGAAGCCGTGGATCCGATGAGCGTGGGTAGATAAATGTTCTTAAGTGCGTCGCCCGATGGCACGGTGTCGAGCACAATGACATCGTAGTTATTCGATTCCACGAACTCAACCACCTTTAGCAGCGATACGAACTCAGTCATGTTCGGCAACGCAGCTATTTCGTATGCAAGCACTTCGTCAACCCCTTTCGACTCGAACAGAGAAACTACGTATTCCTGTATCACTCCGTACGACTCTCGTGCTTCTCGTACAGGATCTACCTGAATCGCCCAGAGCTTGTCCACGATTTTCGTCGGCGTATGGTGCACCGCGGTCTCAAGCGCATCCGAAAGGGTATGCGCCGGGTCTGAAGAGATAATCAGCGTCTCGTAGCCCATCTCAGATAGTTTTAAGGCCGTTGCACTTGAGATGACCGATTTACCTGCTCCGCCTTTACCAGTGTAAAAAATGACCCTCATTTTTCGCTCCTCTCCTCAAATTAAAGTACAACTTTATAATTTTAGAGAACATTGCCGTGCTATCTGTGAACGCATTCACTTTCGTGCCTGCGCCACCTTTGTCCACCCACGTCACTGGTATCTCCTTTACTTTGTACCCGTTCCTCTGTGCTCGGACAAGCAGCTCGGTATCCCAGAACCAGTGCTCATCCTCTATTTCAGTCAGAATACGCATTAATGCATCTTTGCGGAAAGATTTGAAGCCGCATTGATGGTCCCGGATCGTTGATCGCAAGATTATTCGAACAAGGAGATTAAAAACCGTGCTCATCGCTTTTCGCTTAAAAGACCGCTTCACAGTGCTATCTTTCAACATCCTCGAACCCGTTGCGAAATCGTACTGCTCTTCCTTTATCGCATTTATTAACGGTTTTAGATACGACAGATCGGTGGAGAGGTCAAC
The DNA here is from genome assembly GCA_030665925.1 of Methanosarcinales archaeon. Classification (GTDB taxonomy): domain Archaea; phylum Halobacteriota; class Syntropharchaeia; order Alkanophagales; family Methanospirareceae; genus JACGMN01. Next base: position 2,474 of record DAOUYX010000069.1, read on the forward strand.
GTCCATGTACGCTAAAATATCGCCCTGAGCGAGTTTAAAGGCGTGATTGAGTGCTTTCCCTCTACCTAATCGCATGTCGCTGTGGATATGTCTAAGTGAGGAATCTGCGGATGCTACTCGATTTGCTATATCAGCCGTACCGTCAGTGCTACCGTCTTCCGCAATGAGTATCTCATAGGAGGAAGAGAACTCAGCTAACGCTTGCTTCGTCTGCCGTACCGCAGCCCGTATTTTATCCGCTTCGTTATGCGCCGGGAGCACCAGGGAGATTTCAATGGTTCTTTTTTTTTCTCGCATCTTCGATTCACGTTCACACATTAAACACGATTAAAACTAAGTTTTATATTTGTTTCCGCTAAATTGGATTTGAATATATAAGATGGAAAAGATAAGGAAGTTAGAAATAGCCTCAGTCTCTGCGCTTACAATACTGTTCTTAGTTCTCGCTCTTCTTAACATAGGTTCTCCCAGTATGCCTTCTTCCTATTGGGTGCCCGGGAGTACTTCCGGAGATAACCAAATTATTTTCGATTTCGATCAGGTTCAACAGGTGAAAGAGGTTTATATTTTCTTGGGCGATGAGAAACAAGCCAAATTTAGTGTTTACGGCGGAGACTCGAGTAAATGGCGGTTGCTTTCCTCCTATGACAAAGCAAATTATTGCTCGTGGGAGAAAATCAGGCTGCGCAACACGAGTACACGATTTCTCAAATTTGCGTTTGACACGTCGGAATCAAAAGGTAAAATTGGGGAGATTGTGGTAGTATCCGGAGAGAATGGAAGAATTGTGCCGATACGCGTGTATGCAGAAGGAGAACCGGACAGCGAGAGCGGAGATATTGAGCGGCTAATCGACGAGCAAGACATAGTAGAAGTTCCACTTGTACAATCATACAAATACGGCACTTATTTTGACGAAGTTTATTTTGTGCGAACTGCTTGGGGGTATTTAAATCTTGAGGAACCATATGAATGGTCGCATCCGCCGCTTGGGAAGCTTATAATCGCGGGCGGCATAGCGTGCTTTGGCATGAATCCATTTGGATGGCGGATTTTGGGTGTTTTAGCTGCAACTGCGATGATCCCCGTAATGTTCCTGTTTGGTAAGCGCATGTTTAAGAGCGCCGTAGCAGGGTTATTCGCTGCTTTTCTTTTGACCTTTGATTTCGCACATTTCGCTCTATCTCGATTAGCAACCGGGGAGATATACATCGCCCTTTTTTCGTTAATTATGTTTTACTTCTTCTTCGACTATCTTCGCATCGTAAATGATGGTGACGATGCGAGAAAAGCGGAAAAGCCACTTTTCATCAGCATTGTCTGCTTTGGACTCTGGTTTGCGACGAAATGGACTGCTGCTTTTGGTCTCGCCGCGATTTTGATTCTTCTGTTAATCAGCAATCTAAGAAATAAGAGACCGTTTTATAGCGATTATAAAATAGTTCTGGCTGGGCTATTCGTTTCTGCTGCCATTTATATCGCAGCGTACATTCCGTACATGCTCTCCGGAACGGGTCATGGACTCTGGGATGTTGTCATGAAACAGTTCGGAATGTTTGGCTACCACGCATGGAGCGTAGTTGGAGCGACTCATCCTTTCTCTTCACCCTGGTGGAGCTGGCCACTCATGCTTAAAACACTCTGGCTGTACTCCAACACTGTGAATGGCAGCACAGTTTCGACGATTGTGTTGATGGGCAACCCAGCGATATGGTGGGGTGGCATTCCTGCCTTGATTGTAATTGCAGCGAAGTTTTTGCGTGGTGCGGTGAAGGCAGGGGTGCAAGAGCAGGATTACCGGTGCCCCTTCATTCTGATCTCTTTTATACTGCTCTGGATTCCTTATGCGCTAATCACCAGAACTCTGTTCATATACCATTTCGTTCCCGCAGTACCATTTATGATATTCGCAATCACGTACGGGATGAAGGAACTGCAACAGAAGGTATCAAAAGGAAAATTCATTGCTGTCATTATAGTTATTCTTATTGTAACCGCCGCTCTATTCTGCCTCTTCTATCCCGTAATATCGGGCTATCCCGTAGCGGTCGAATATAAAGAGAGTTTAAGATGGTTGGATGGGTGGATATTTTAATTTTACTCTTGCTCGATGAGATTATTGAATGAGATTATTGATATTCAAAACCCTAACTCTTCCGATTTTAGGGAATAACTTCACGAAACACGAAGTTCTCCAAGCGGTATTTATCAATTGCACGCGTATACGATAGGATAGCAAGAGATAAAGAACTTCGGATGTTCTTACTATGTGTACCGATCTACCACGTTCTGGGATAAAGAATTGAAGAAGCGGCGGAAGAGAGCGACCTATCTTGGGAAACTCGATAAAGAGCGCGGTTTTATCAGCAGTAAGAAGGGGATTCCGCGTTTTCGACCCAGAAGCATACGACAGTACGGCAATGCCATGCTACTCCACAGAGCGATGCAGGACATACTCCCACTGCTCAAAGAAGGCTTTGATGAACTCTGGCAGGAGATTTCGAAGACGCAGTGCTGAGGATGGAAGAAGAGAAGACCCTGTATAAGCGACTGGATGAGGAAACGATTGATAAGGAAAGGCTTGGAAGAGGTCTAAAACGTGCTGGAAGAGTTTTCAACGGTTTATATCGTCACGGACGGCGAGCGGGAGGTAATTTCAGAGATCCCGAGAAAAGTAACTGAACTCGACAAACTGTTAGGGATTGATGCATTCCCTAAAATGATGCGGAGTTAGGGATTAAAAGATGACGTTTCAACCACTTTCGATCGTGAAAAACAACAAAACTGAAACCCTCAGCGGCTATGAAAGAAGAATTTCAAACAAAATAATGAGCAGTTAACAAGCCTATAATAACAGTTAAAAGAGCGGCATTTTCTGTTCTGTGTACTGGATGCACGAGTACAACCTTTGACATGCCTTTCTCCCGCGATTAAACGGTTATTTTTCCTTTTTTACCTCCTCTTCTTTTCCTTTTCCTTTTCCTTTTACGTCCTCCAATGTATACGTGCCGTACTCATCTATTTTTGGCTCTTTCGCGAGTAAATAGTATGGCACAGCAAGAATGAGCACAACTCCCGCAACTACTACGAAGATTACTATTCCGATCAAAACGCCGAACCCTATGAGCAGCGCGATAAGTGCAAGGATTTTGAAGTAGTAGAGTGCTACCAAGATTATTGCAACTGCGGATAAAAAAATAAAAACGGCAAAAATCGCGTTTCTCATCTATCTACCTATCGTTTCCTTAAGCAGAGTGCCAACGACACCGGATGAACCGGACGTACCCGAAGAGCCCCCTGCACCACTTGGTAAGAACGGTGCCAATGCGGATGCCAAATTGTGCAAAGTCATTGATTGAATAATTATCTTCCCCGGCCCTTTTAAGGAGGTCAAAAAGAGGCCTTCACCGCCGAAGAACATCGTTTTTATCCCTTTCACTCGCTCGATGTCATAGCCTACTGATCCATCCCAACCAACGACACAGCCCGTATCTACCTTCATTGTTTGTCCTGCTTTCAGATCGAACTCTACGAAATCGCCGCAGGCATGAATAAAAACGGTGCCTTCTCCAGAGAGTCGTTCTAAAATGAACCCTTCACCACCGAAGAAAGCAGACCCTAACCTTCGTTGGAATTCGACGCTGAGTTCTACGGTATTTTCAGCGCAGAGGAATGCATCCTTCTGGACGATAAATTCTCTGTCAGACGCAAGCTCTATCGGCTTGATCGTGCCCGGTGCGTTACCACCGAATGCCACAAGTCCCTCGCCACCTGCCGGGCTGAATTCGGTTAGAAACATCGTTTCACCAGCGAATTTTCGCCCGATAGCCTTCATCAAGCCACCTCTCATCTTCGCTTCCATAGTCATGTTTGAGCTCATGTAGACCATCGTGCCTGCTTCGCCATACATCGTTTCTCCAGCGTTTAACTCCACCGTTACCAATTGCAGGTTATCCCCCGTTATTTTATACTTCATTATATATATACTCTCACCAATGGAAAAGATTACAAGCGGATATAAAAAGGTTACGGTGGTGCGAAACGAGCGGGTGAGAAACTACCCCCGATAGTTTTATATATGACCTCGGCATGTTCTTAAAAGCACGGTAGCGATAGAATCGAGCGAAGGATTAAAAATAAAAGGAGGTGATAATAATGGGAGAAGAAGAAAAAACGGAAGGGATGAAACAGTTGTTTGTTTACGAACATGATGCAGGACGGCTTGAACTTTTCATTCGAATCGTGTATGCGTTCGTTATAATGCTGGTATTGATGGTGTACGGCGTTATCGCAGAGATATGCATGTTTATCCAGTGGTTTGTGATACTGATACTTGGACGCAGGAGCGAGGGGCTGAGCAACTTCATTAAGGGGTATCTCGAATATTTCGTGCACGTGATAGGCTATGTTTACTGGATGACCGACGATAGACCCGGAATATTCCCAGAGCCCGTTGAGATATACGAGAAGAAGTGAACGGATATGCATCAATAAATCGGTGGATACCGGTGATGACTTTTTTCTTTTTTTCCCTTTTTATTTTGCTCATTATGGTGTCGAGCGTGAGATGATTTATAAGTAGGTATAGATTATTGATAGAATAGTAAAGAAAATGAAAACAGCGTGGCTTAACATAAGGATGGGGCTCTGTGTCGTGCTCCTGTTTGCGGTGATATATGCGTTATTAGCCGTTATAGCTACTTTTGTTGGAGCGGGTACGCCGCTCATTTACGCCTTACTCGCCTTCGTGATGGTGGCTATCCAGTTCTTTATCGGACCGAAGATAGTGGAGCGGACAATGCGTGTTCGGTACGTCACGGAAAGAGAGCAGCCGGAGTTGCACCGGATAGTAACCGAATTAGCAATGAAAGCAGGGATCCCAAAACCTCGTGTCGGGATTTCCGAGATACCAATACCCAATGCGTTCGCGTTTGGCACTTCCAAGAAGACCGCACGGGTTTGCGTTACGAGAAGATTGATGGAGATGCTGAGCAAGGACGAGCTGGAAGCAGTTCTGGGACATGAACTCTCGCATATAAAGCATCGCGATATGGTGGTTATAACGGCGTTAAGTGTGATACCGATGATCTGCTACTTCATTTATTTCAGTTTCTTCTGGTCCGGCATTTTTGGCGGTGGTGGTCGGAGTAAAGAAGGAGCATTACCAATGAGGGCGATCGCCCTCATCGCATTTGTTGTCTATTTCATAAGCAACCTTATCGTGCTTTATGTGTCTCGTATAAGGGAGT
>DAOUYX010000022.1 GCA_030665925.1 Methanosarcinales archaeon
ATACTCGAAAGAGAAATAAGAGCCGCCGTGAACGAAATGATTGCAACCTTGACAAACCTGGGCAAAGTCTATGAGATGGTGGTTGTCGGCAATCCGGTAATGAGAGATTTATTTTTTGGCTACTCCGTTGAGTCGCTTGGCAAAAGCCCTTACGAACCCTTGAGTGTAAAGCCGATAAGTAAAACGGCGAAAGAACTTGAGATCGAGGCAAATCCTGAAGCACGAGTTTATGGTCTCCCCCTGATAAGGAGTTTTGTCGGTGCCGACGCTCTGGCTGTCGTGCTGGCGACGGAGATATACAAAAGCGAGAGGATGTGCATGGCAATAGACATCGGAACCAACACAGAAATCGTGCTCGGGAACAAAGACGGGTTGATTGCAACTTCCTGTGCAGCGGGTCCCGCATTTGAAGGCGCCGGCATAACGTGCGGAATTGGCGGCGTAAGCGGGGCGATAAAAGAAGTGAGAATAGAGAACGGAGGGGTCAAGTATAAAACGATTGACGATGCCGCTCCTGTTGGAATTTGCGGTTCCGGGTTGATAGACGCTCTGGCAGAACTTCTGGACAAGAAGATAATTAATGGTAGAGGTAAGTTCTACGGCGCGGAGAAAGAATTTAAAATAGCCGAAGGAATTAGTCTTTTAGAAAAGGACATTGACCAGTTAAATCTTGCGAAAACCGCTGTAGCAGTTGGCATAAAGGTCCTGCTGGGAAGATGCGGAATCGTACTTGACGAGATAGACAGCGTCCTTCTGGCTGGGGGGTTCGTAAACTTTACAAACACTGAGAATGCGATACGCATAGGTCTTCTTCCAGATGTTGAGCGGGAAAAAGTGAAAAAAGTGGGAAATGCCGCGATAGAAGGAGCAAGGCAGGCGTTAATATCAAAGACAAAAAGAGAAGAGGCGGAAGCAGTTGCCAAAAGGATTGAGCATGTAAAACTTGAAGAAGAAGAGAACTTTATGGAAATATTCGTCGGTGAGCTTTATTTCCGGAACTACCTTTAACACAAACTTTCTTTAGAAAAGAAAGCTTTACCAAAGAAACTTTTTCCCTAAGAAAGGTTGATCAAAGAAATCAAAAAGCCCCAACCATGCCACCCCGAATAAAGAGGCTGTCCCATTTTTATTAATCTAAGGATCATAAAAGCTTTGCGGGAAAAAAATTCCTACTTGAATTTTTAGTTTGCACTCTGCTCTGATTGGCGCAGAACTTTATTTATCTCTTTACTATACTTACGTTTATGCACAATCCTGCTGCGTCCAAAGGTGCATCAAAATTCATATCGCATCCACTTTTGAAAGACGGTGTGGTAGAGCGGAGAAAGTATCAAATATCCATTGCAGAAGCGGCGAAGAAGGGATCATTAATGGTCGTTTTGCCCACCGGCCTGGGTAAGACGACCGTAGCACTATTAGTTTTAATTGAACGATTGTCGAAGGGCAAAATTCTATTTTTAGCTCCCACCAGACCGCTGGTCGAGCAGCATTCGACATTTTTACGGGGAGTTTTAAATCTCGATACCTCGCTGATACAAACGTTCACAGGCTCTATACTGGCAGATAGGCGCGGTGCGCTATGGGACGCTGCGAAAATAGTCGTTTCTACACCGCAGATAATAGAGAACGATTTGCTGAGTAACAGAATTACGCTCAGCGACGTTGCACTGCTGATCTTCGATGAATGCCATCGAGCAGTGGGGAACTACTCGTACGTTTACATTGCGGAGAAGTATGCAAAGCAAGCAAAAGAGCCGTTGGTACTGGGGATGACCGCTTCTCCGGGTAGTGAGAAGGAGAAGATCCAGGAAATCTGCACTTCGTTGGGTGTGGAGCGCGTAGAAAGCAGGACAGAATACGATCACGATGTAGCCCCGTTTATATTCAAGAAGGGCTTTGAATGGCGTGGCATAGACGTTCCTGCTGAGATACGGAAACAGAAACGCGTATTAGACGCGGTATTGGCGGAACGAATAGAGGAATTACGAAAGCTGGGCTTTATAAGGCAAAAGAAGAAGAGCAGTGAGATATCAAAAAAGGAGCTTTTGGCATTACGGCAGATGATAGTGGCTCAATTGGCGACCCAGAAGCATGCGGACTTATACAAGGCGTTGTCGTTGCAAGCAGAAGCGATGAAGATAAAGCATGCGATCGATTTGATAGAGACTCAGGGCATCTTCGCCGTGCGGCGGTATTTTGAGCGATTGCGGAATGAAGCGTTTTCAAAGGAGGGAAGCAAAGCGGCAAAGAGATTGCTGAAAGATGAGAAATTCATTGATACGATGAGCGCGATAGCCGCGTACGAAGGCGAGCACCCCAAGCTGAACGCGCTGATAGAGATACTGCAGCAGGAAATCCACGATCATCCAGACACACGAATAATCGTGTTCACCAACTATCGGGATACCGCAGAGATGATCGTATCCGCGTTGCATGACATGAATGCAGAGAAGGAGGGGATAAGAGCTGTTAAGTTCATCGGGCAGGCATCAAAGGAAGCGGATAAGGGCTTGAAGCAAAAGGAGCAGGTAGAGATAATAAATGAGTTTAAAGAAGGTTTTTACAACGTTTTAGTTGCTACTTCGGTGGCGGAAGAGGGGCTTGACATCCCGGCAACCGACCTCGTGCTCTTCTACGAGCCCATTCCTTCAGCGATACGGAGCATACAGAGAAAAGGAAGGACTGCACGGAAGAAAGTAGGAAAGGTAATCGTACTCATAGCAAAAGGGACGAAGGACGAAGCCTATTATTGGCTCAGCCGTAGCAAAGAACGCGAAATGCGGCGTAGGATAAGCGAGATGGGAATGCAGAAGATGAACAATGAAAATGCCAGAGCAGAAAGTGAAGAGACGGCGAATAAAGCGGAACTGGCGATTACGCCACAAAGTAAGGAACAAGAGGACCAACGGCGACTAACAGACTTTGAAAACGGGCAGAAATTAACTATCTTCGTGGATCTTCGGGAGACGAAATCCGGAGTGGCGCGGTTTCTGGAAAAAGCGGGTATGGACCTGAAATTACAGAATTTAGGGATTGGCGACTACGTTGTATCTGATAGGGTATGTATAGAGCGTAAGACCACGACTGATTTCCTGGATTCCCTGATAAACAAACGCAGGAATCTGTTAGAGCAGATTCTTCGTATGAGGAAGGAGTATAAGAAGCCGGTGCTCGTTATTGAGGGCGAATCGCTCTATGGGCAGCGGAATGTGCATCCCAATGTGGTACGGGCAGTAATGGCAACCATAGCCATTGACCTCTCGGTTCCTATAATACAAACCAGGGACGAAGCTGATACTGCATCTTTACTCTATGTCATAGCAAAGCGGGAGCAAATGCCGAACAAAACGGAGATCAATCCGCATGGTAAGAAGCCGTCTGCATCGTTGACGGAGCAGCAGGAATATCTTGTCTCGGCAGTATCCAACATCGGCATCGTGACGGCGAGGAATCTGCTACGGCGATTTAAGACGGTAGAAAAGGTGGTAACCGCATCAAAGGAGGAGCTGATGGAGGTTGAGCACGTAGGTGAGAAAACAGTCGAGCATATACGAGAGGTCTTGAGTACGAAATACGAAGAGTGACAATTAGGTAAGATTTTGCGTGACCCGCAACCGCGAAGAATATCACAGCTAAATATCTCTTCAATGCCGTGAGGACATCCTTCCTGTCCGTCTTCTCCGGCACGATAACCACCAATTTACGCTGCGGTGCGTTTTGCCAGATATTGCTCAATTCAAGCAATGTTGCTAAAAATAGAAAAGTTTATATACCTCTATTTTCAATTATTTATCGCGATGAAAATCGCTGGATATAAAGCGGAAGAGCAGGCGGGGGGAGTTATTAAAACCGCTGAGGATGCGGAGATACGGAAGGAGATTGAGAGGAAAACGGCAAAGTCGTTCTATTTTATTACTTTCGGATTGATCTTTTACGCCCTGTATTCCACCATATCTGTTCCGCCAGAGAATATCTTCTTGGGCGCAGCTTTGGTTTTATTTCTGTTAGGAGCAGGATGCATGGCATTTGCGATATTTTATACGTTTTGGCTTGCAAGGAAGATGTGTTCTAGCGGGGGTTGACTCATGGATAGAAACCTTTAGAAGGATTTTGAACCGAGTTCATGTAAAACTCTGAAGGTTTGTTTTGTTTGTAATTTGGTAGTGCGAATTTCATCAGTTGCTTCTGCCATTACCCCCTTTCCTTTCTTTAAGTACCTGCTCCAATTTCTCCGCGGCATACTTGTGGTCGAATTTCCTTGATAATGCTAAGGCATTATTACCGATCTTCTTCCTCAGCTCGACATCTTTCAAGAGCATAATTACATACTCAGAAAAAGCATTATAATCGTCAGTTACAAACATATCCTCCCCATGTATCGGATTTATACCAAAAGTAGCCAGCCGAGTAGCAACTACGGGCAGCCCACAAGCCATAGCTTCTAAGAGCTTCCCCCTGAAACCAGTGCCCAATTCAATCGGTGCTACAAACACGTCGCTATTCCAGTAAAGCCGCCGTACATTCTCGTCATCCCCCCCTTCCCGGACTGTTATATTCTCGCTTCTCAAATTCAGAAGTTCTCGGGGCGGATTGAATCCAATTGCATAAAACTTTGCATCCGAGACTTCCCGCAGGATTCTGTCCCAGCAGTGGGTGATAAAGTTCTTAACAGCATCCACATTGGGATAATGCTGAAAATTGCCCAAGTAAAGAATATTTTTAGTGTTTCTTTCCCAGGACTTCTTCTTCGGCGGCGTGTAAAACTCCGTGTCTACTCCATGAGGCACTACTCTGATCTTGTTCTTCAATCCTGGAGCATAGCTTATCAGAATATCGCCATCCTCTCTGGTTAAAGTTAAAATTCTATCTGCAACATCGTACATCTTAAATTCGTAATTAAATAGCTCTTTTATCGTATCTTCACTAACGTCCTCTCCTTTTGCAGCTCTTAGTTTAAATGCCTTTGTGTAGCATTCGTGTACCGAAATCACAGTCATGGTATCTGCGGGGATGAGGCTGCGATTCGCTTCTATATACTGCCCCATCATCGCATATTCAGCAATAACAGCATCAAAATGCTTCTCCTTCAAAGTCAATTTCAATGCATATTCAATCTTTTCGTCATAACCTCCGTCTCCGGTTAAGAAGACCTTCGGTCTGTTCAATCTTTTATAAAGCGCCTCTACTTCATCACGAGGTCGTTCTCTGGAGGAATCAATTCTGATAATCTTTTCACAGAAATGCTCAAGGCTTTTATCTTTCCGGTCAGCCTCAGTATAAGCGGGGGCGATCAGCATTATCCTATGCCCCATCGAAGACAGGTTTTTAATTCTGTGATAGATGAGAATGGGTCCGCCTATAATGTCTGCGCGGGGAAACAGCTTTGGTAGAAACAGTATGTTCATTTTCAGTGCACCCCTTTACAAATAATATCCCTTATCCGTGAACGAGTATCTTCCTGGCCTGTAAACAGCATCAATTCACGCCACCGTTTTTGCAGTTCACACAACCTTTGAAAAGGGTTGAATTTTGGCACTGCGTCAGTTTTAGCAATGGCAATATTATTTATTGTTTCTACACTACCTTTTCTATCACCCTGTGCGAGATACTCCTCGGATAACAGTTTGCAAGCCTGCTCAATCTTCTCTTCAAGGTTGGATTTCAGAAAACACCCGGGGTAGGGATCAAAATCTTCTGGATAAACCTTTCGCATTCCTTCCATCTCCTTTTGCGTTTCGATCTTTACTCGCTCATAGATAAAGCGATAGATGTCTTCTCTAAACTGCATCCATGTGGTATGCGCCCTTGGTGGTGGGAGGTGCATAATGGAAAGTTGATTATCGAGGAAGAAGGAAAAACCAAGCATCCTCGCATTTATCAAAAAGTCTATATCCTCGCCTCGCCGGACATTCGGGTCAAAAGGAACGACTGTAAAGAGATTGCGATGGATGACCATATTTCCACCAAAAACAAAAGCCGTCTCTTTCAACCGCGGTTCAGCCCCAATGATTTTATCAAATGCTTCATTCATCCTCTCAGATTGATCCCAATATTTCATCCAGGGGCGATACGGTTTTTTAACGTGGTAGTCACCATCAGGTTGAAGATAGTAGCCCGCCACTGCATTGATGGTTCTTCCGCCAATTTCCCTGCCAATAAATTCTCGGGCTTTTAACATGAATTTCGGATCCTCAAAGACTTCGTCATCGTCAATAAGCACTGCAACATCTGAACCCAGAACATGCGGAATGAACGTGCATAGATTTCGAACGTTGGAATAGCCACGAAGTTGAAGAAGGTCAATGTACTCTTTCTTACCCTCACGACGCAACAGCTCATGTATCTGCGTAAGATGTGATTGTCCAAACAACAGTATTTCTACTCCCGGATTGGCAGACTCGATGATACGGGCGACTTTTTTCTCAACCTTGGATTCAATGTCCTCTGCAGTAGCGACTGCGATTATTACAAGGTCAAAATTTTTATCCTCCAGCCGCTCTATGCTCTGTATTGCTCTGAATAACGTGCCTTCAGTATCTAAAGGCGTTGGATGGTCATAGATAGAGTCTCCTTCCTTATATCCCGCTTCGCTTTCTCTTCCCCAATATGAGGGGATTGCCATTGTGAGTTTCATGGCTTCTGGTTTTTGTAGAATTTAATACCAATGAGTAATCTTATAATTATTTAATACAGGTAAAGTTAGAGTATAGAAGAAAGGTGTAAATGAAGATAAGGAGGTAAACGTAGAGATGGAATATATATACGCTGCATTGCTCTTGCATAACTCCGATGTGGAGATCACAGAGGACGGAATAACCAAGATACTGAAGGCTGCAGGTGTAAAGGCAGATAAGGGCAGAGTGAAAGCACTGATTTCCGCTCTGAGCGGTGTTGACATAGAGGAAGCGATGGCGCAAGCACAGCCGGCATACGCTCCTGCGGCAATGGCGCCAGCGGCGGTACCGGCACAAGCACAGCCGGCATCAGCTCCAGAAGCGGCAGAGACGGAAAAGAAAGGGAAGGAAGAGAAGACGGAAGAGGAGGAAGAGGAAGCAGAAGAAGCGGGTATGGAAGGGCTATCTGCATTATTCGGGTAAGCTAAAACAAGCCTTTCCTCAATCTTTCTTTTTTAATTTAAGAACTATTTTTCAAAACTTAGCGAGGAACAATTTTTTAAGTTCCTATATCTCACTTTCTTTAGTTAGTTAGTAAGTAAGGAACTTATGCTCCGGTAGTGTAGCTCGGCCAATCATCTCGGCCTTTCGAGCCAAGGACTCGGGTTCAAATCCCGACCGGAGCAATATTTTACCGGTAAATTTGTTATTGCGTGTGTCGAAAAAAAGAATTGTGATAGAGAGACTGGAGAACGGACTCAGGAAATACCTACCGGGCTGAGCTGTTTTTAGAAGAACTATTTGAGGGTGTAAGAAAGTACGACAAAGAGCTGGTTGCGATTTTGAAAAAGCGAGGTGTGGTTGATAGTGATGAGTTGTTGAATGAGCCCGATATAGATCCAAGAGAAAGCGATCTTGTAAACAAATAAGCCGCTCATAGTTAAGAGGGTATTATAAGGGCTATTTGATTTTTTTTATACGAAAGAACTGCCCATAGGGAATGCCCCGGGATTTTTGCTGCCCGATAGGTTGAGACAAATTGGTTAGGATAAAAGTATCGCAAAAGTTGTTTTCGTAGTTGATAGGTGTGTTGGTAAATGTACGTTAGGTTGGCATCCAATTTTTAAAAATTGAAAAATAAAAAGAAGGTTTTAAAAATCAAACCGCCTTTATTCCTCCTTTATTTCGTTTATTATTTTATTCTCTTCTCCGCCTGCGGTAGTTGAATAAGAACGTCATTTATATATATCAAACCGGCTAAGGGGAAAGATAAAAACGCATGGACCTTATACAATCAACTCTATTAGGCGTGCTCCAGGGGATCACGGAATGGCTTCCAATTAGTAGTCAGGGCCAGACGGTGCTCGTTATGCTAAATTTTATGCAGATAGAACCGGAGACTGCTCTATCAGTTGCTGTTTTCCTCCACATAGGCACAATGCTTGCGGTTCTTATCAGATTCAGAGCGGATTTTTTGGCAATGTTAAACCTGGAGTCAAAACTGTTGAAGGTCATCGTCGTTGCAACCATATCAACGGGAATCACCGCACTGCCTCTTCTCTTCTTCGTCAAGAACCTGTTCCAGACCGGCGAATTTGCAACGGTTCTGATTGGCATTATGCTGATACTAACCGGGATAATGCTCGGAGTTCAAAGGCGATCGGGCAACAGCTACCGAACTCTCGACGAGATAACGACGAAAGATATGGTATTTGCAGGGCTTGCACAGGGATTCTCTATTCTACCCGGAATCTCCAGATCAGGAACTACTATTACTATCTTGTTGATGCTGGGCATCAAACAGGATCTTGCGTTGAAGCTATCATTTCTCATGAGCGTTCCGGCGGTGTTGGGTGCTGTCGTAATGTTTGATATTTGGAAATTGTCAGTTATTGCACCAAGCGATGCCGCCATTATGGTACTGTCATCACTTGTAGTGGGATATGCAACAATGAGTATGCTCTTACGATTTGCAAAGAGGGTGAATTTCGCGATTTTTTGCGTTTCCTTAGGTGGACTGACGCTTTTATTATCGCAGATAATGATACTATTGTAGTAAGTAACAAAGACTAATAACCGGATAAACGGTGATGACGATGCAGACGATAGAATTGACCGCTGTAATGCTACTCGCGTCCTTCGCGATTGTTATGGTGGTAATGCCGCGCTTCATAGAGAAACTAAAGAAAAGAGGCACCGTAGCTACCGATCAGTACAAGAGAGATTCGAGAAAGATACCCACATGGGGCGGGGTTGCGATTCTTGCCGTGGTCTTCTTACTGTTCGGCATAGCAACTCTGCTTGAATATCTCCCGGCTCCTTTTTCAGTTCCTATTCGAGTAACGGGAGTGGATTGGGCAATACTGGTAGTAGCAGGCTTGTTTGGCGCTTTTGGTTTAGTTGACGACTTTGTTGATGTTGGCAGACCTGTGAAAATACTCATGCTCTTCTTCTTCTCTTATCGGTTAATCTTTGCGATAGGATCGACAATAGTTACGATTCCGTTTATAGGAAGCTTCGACTTTGGCGCTTATTATCTCTTTCTGATCGTTCCTATTTATGTATTGGTAGCAGCGAACCTCGTGAATATGCATTCGGGATTTAACGGGCTGGCATCCGGGCTATCGGGCATTGTACTTGCATTCTTACTGGTCAAATTCATATTGACAGGCTATGACGGCGTTTTCGTGCTGAGTTGTCTCACCGGAGCCACTGTCGGCTTCTTATGGTATAACTGGTATCCAGCCAGGATATTTATGGCTAATATTGGCTCCTTGTCCTTAGGAGCTGCTATCGGTGCTGCGATTGTAGTATCAGGCTTTCTGGTGTCAGGGTTCATCATGCTCATACCGCATACGATCAATTTCTTGATGTATGTTTACTGGCGGCTCATGCACAAGTTGCATCCAGAGGACTGGCGATGGAGTATAGAGAAGTTCGGAAAAGTTCGTGGGGATGGAACGCTTGGGGTTCCGAATCCGTTGACACTGAAATGGGTGCTGCCATATTATTTCAGAATGACAGAGAAGCAAGCGGTACTGGCAATGTATGCGTTAACATTACCTTTCTGCATTATTGGACTGTTTATCCCGTATTGATTTCATTTTTGATAAAAACGTTTTAACGCAAAGGCCGCCTTATCACTGCCTATTCAAAGCCATTTTCATGTTGCTTCTTACAGTCAACGACCTGAAGACCATCAACATCCCGCTTCGAGCGAGTGGTGAAAAATCTATAGCTTTCACCGTTGCAAGTCCCTCAACACTTATAGATTACACTCCGAAAAAGCGATGAAGATGAAAACCAAATATAAGAGAATTTTGAACACACTTACGAATTTCGCGTTGAAGGAGGCGTACAAGCGAGTGGAACGGCTTGGCGATAGGCTGGCGGAGATTGAATCGGTGATAGATTGGGAAGCGTTTCTTTCGCCCGATTGTGGGTGATATGTACGATAACAGGAGTGAACGGGGCGGTATGCCGAACATAGATGAGGTGGAAATGATCAAGCTGCTCGTGCTCCAGCAGTGGCACGGGCTATCCGATCCGAGTTCGAGAAGCAGGCGGCAGACAGGCTCTCGTTCAGGAAGTTTCTTGGATTTCCAGAGGATGTCACTGATTTTACTTTAAGCTTGTATGGAATTTCAGAGAGCGATTGGCGAAGACCAGTAAAGACCGAGCGATCTGGGCGGAACTCCAGCGACAACCGGACGCTTTTTGTCTGAAGGTGAAGAAGGGGATAGTCCAGGATGCGACGTTTATTACCGCGGATTCCGGGCATGCGAAGACCGATACTCCGCGCGGAGACGAAGCGCAAACGCGAAGGAGCAAGGATGGCACAGGGACAAAGAAGGGCAGTAAATCCTATTTCGGCTACAAGCTTCACACGAAACTGGATACAGAGCACGGCCTCATTCGCGAGCTCGAAACGACCACTGCATCGGTTCACGACAGCAAAATAGATCTTTCAAAAAGAGGCGAAGTCGTGTACCGAGATAGAGTATCAGGGCGCGAAGAGCGAGGGGTACTCAGCGACGATGAAACTAGGTGCTCGTGATCATCCTCTTGGCATTATAGATAAGTTGCGGAATCTCAGAATCAGCAAGAAGAGAGCGCCCGTTGAGCGGCACTATGCGGCGATTAAGAGGGTATTCAAAGTTAAACTTCAATATCCATACTCCCACTCCGGTAGCCTTCAAGGTCGAGCGTGACGTAAGTGAACCCAAGCGCCTTCAGTTTCCTTGATACTGCATTAAGCACTTCAAAATCACAAAAATCTTCCAGTTCTTCATTAGCAATCTCTATTCTCGCTATTCCTCCATGATGCAGTCGAACCCTGAGTTGCTTGAACCCCAAATCTTTCAAGAACTCCTCTGCCGATTCTATCATCTTAAGTTTTTCCTTCGTTAGCCGCTCGCCGTATTCTACCCTTGTAGCCAAACAAGGCGAAGAGGGCTTATCCCAAAACGGTAGCCCTATCCCTTTCGCTATTTGCCGCACCTCATACTTTGTTATGCCCACTTCGACAAGGGGATGCCATACACCTTCTTCTTCGGCAGCGGCAAGACCCGGACGGTATTCACCAAAGTCGGAAACAGTAGCACCTTCCGCAAAGGTTTTTATGCCCTCCGCAGCCGCAATGCCCTTTAATAGCTTTACAAATTCTCGCTTGCAATAATAGCATCTGTCATGCGGATTTTTAACAAAATCGTTGTTCCGCTGCCACGGAAACGGCACGATCTTATGCGCGATGCCTGTGTCGGTCACAAAACTCTTAACCAGCTCCAATTCCCGCCGTGGGAACAGCTCACTGTCTATCGTTACAGCTAAGACGCGCTCTTTGCCCAGTACATCAGAAGCAACCTTCAGCAATAAGCCACTATCAACACCACCTGAGAAAGCAACAAGTAACTTCCCTTTTTTCCCTATTTTTCTTCTCAGTTCTTCAAGTTTCTTTCGCACGGTGAGTTCGAGCATGGTGGATAAAGCGTATGTTTTATATAGTATTGCGTATCAACATTTTAAAAGGATGAGAAAAATAGTGAACAAGCCGCAGTTGAAGCCGCTTGTGTTCTATGGACTGTTACTTATACCAACCGTTTTTTTATGTTGTGACCAGAACTTGGAAAAAAACTCGATCTTCTTCGTTGTTATTCTCGCGATGCTCCTGACAAGCGTAATAGAAATTCCTATACTCACAGTGCGAACCAAAAAGCCGGATTATAGCGAGAGCGAAGCGCGATGCATCGGTGAAATTTACGGCGTGCCGATAGCAGAGGAACTACATGCTGACGCAGAAAAGAGATATAAGACACGTATAACGCTGAATATGGGTGGCTTTATTATACCGCTGCTCTTCTCGCTCTATCTGCTGCTCTTTTTCGATCAGATGGAAAGCTATCCGCTACCACTGCTGGAAGTGACAATGGTTACCTTACTCATGACGCTCATTTCCTATATGCTTGCAGAAGTGAAAGGCGGTGTCGGCATAATAGTTCCGAACTATGCGGGCCTATTTGCGATTCCGCTTGGACTTATACTTGCGCCACAAGGACTGCCACTTGAGATAATAGCAAAGGTATTGATATTCGTCCCCGCGATCTTTGGCATACTGCTGGGAATACTGATAACATTGGTAACACTGCCCCGGGAAGAGGTGGGAAGTGCGTTCTTTAATATCGGTGGCATTGGCAGTTTTTACACCTTATACCTCATCTCCTTCTTAGCATTAGTGATTGGAAGTATAGCATAAGGAGGACTGATTGGGCTTAAACGGTTATTACAAAGTTATAATAGCAGGTGAGTTAATATGCGAATAACGATACTCGGCGGTGCCGGAGGAATGGGTGAATGGTTTGCCCGTTTTTTCAAAGATAACAACTGTGATGTGCGGATAGTGGATATAAGCGATAAAACAGAGCTGGTAGCAAATGAACTGGGAGTACAATTTTCGACTGCGGATATTTTAAAGGTGGATGCAGGAGTTCTAAAAGAAGCGTTTGCAAATACAGACGTAGTGCTCGTCTCGGTACCCATAGACATAACAGAACGCGTGATCGAGCGTGTGGGACCGGCACTGCAGGAAGGTTCGCTATTGATGGACGTAACATCAGTGAAAAGAGCCCCTGTGGCGATGATGGAGAAATGCACTACTGAGGGTGTGGAAGTTCTTGGCACGCATCCTTTATTCGGCCCTTCTGCGAAGAGTCTGCGTGGTATGCCGGTCATATTCGTGCCGATACGAAAAGGGCTGCTCTATGAAGAGATATACGACATATTTGAGCGACACGGAGCGAAAATCGAACTTTTAACTGCTGATGAGCACGATGAGATAATGGCGGTAATTCAAGGACTGCCACATTTTATCCTCTTCTCCTATGGCATTACGTTAAAGGATCTCAATTTTGACATTGAACGGGCAAGAATATTTATGGGTCCGATGTACGAGGTGGTTCTGGATTTTGTGGGTCGGTTGTTACATCAAGATCCACAGCTCTACGCACAGATACAGACGAATTTCGAGATGAATGCGGTACACGAGACTTTCTTAGCGGCTGCCACGAGGTTATCCAAGTTGGTGTCTGAGGGAAACGTGGATGCAATTATGGAGGAGATGCAGATGGCGAAACGACATTTCGGGAATACCGGGGGCGCGATGAGAGATTCGGATAGGATAATAGAGGAGAAGATAAAACTGTCTTTTAAAAATGAAGCGTTACCATCGCCCGATCGCAAAAAGAAAGCTTGGCCAGAGTGAATCCAAAAAGTTCTTATAGACGCTTCACATAGAGACTTATAGGGAGAAGAAATGATATTCGTGACACTTGCGTTTATTGTTGGACTGGTTTACGGATACGCGAAGCCAGGGAAGGAAAAGCGCTGGGAACTGTTCAAAAAGGGTGTTGTATACGGGATAATTCTTGGAATAATCTTTGGGCTAATCGGATTCTTCGT
>DAOUYX010000040.1 GCA_030665925.1 Methanosarcinales archaeon
GAAGCTCGTAAAAGTCGGGTTGTGCGCAACTGCGCTTATATCCTTAGTGGTATTGTTAGTCGTGGGTGGTTACGTATTTATTAATGGGATAGGGGCGATAAATCTCGATTTCTTGCTTGAATCTCCTTATCGGTTTGAATATGGGGGCATATTTCCACAGATTATCGGGTCATTGTGTTTGGTTGCGGTCTGTTTGCTTTTTGCCGTCCCTTTAGGCGTTGCATCTGCGATATATCTCGCGGAATACGCGCCTGATAATAGATTAACCGGCAGTGTGCGGTTCTTTGTCGAATGCTTAGCCGGCATACCTTCTATTGTGATCGGCTTGTTCGGGCTGGTATTCCTCGTTTATTATCTCGGTTTCGGCATTTCCATGCTCTCTGGCGGTTTAGCGCTTGGATTCATGATTCTCCCGTGGACGGTACGAGCAAGTGAAGAGGCGATAAAAGCGGTCCCTCACTCTTATCGTGAGGCTTCACTTGCGTTAGGAGTAACAAAGTTGCAAACTATTCGGAGCGTAGTTCTAAAAAGTGCTTATCCCGGTATAATTACTGGAATACTTTTGGGAATGGGCAAAGCGATAGGAGAGACTGCCGTTATTCTTTTAACCGCGGGTTCGGGGCTGGAATCCTTTTTACCACGGTCAATACTCGACCCCGTCGGTTCGTTACCCGTTTACATCTATATGCTGGCAACGCAGGGGCACACATCCGCAGCTTTTTCCCGTGCATTCGGCGCTTCTCTCGTGCTCATCACACTATTTTTAGCGATCAGCATATTCGCGTTAATCCTTCGGAATAGGTACAGCAGGCGTATGAGTGGGAGTAGGGGGTGAAAAAATAAACCACGAGATTAACACACGAAATCTCTCGTGAAAATCAGTGTAATCTTGTGGTTATAAAAAAATGACCAAGATAGAAACGAAAGGATTGAATGTCTATTATGGGAATGGAACGGTGCATGCGTTAAAAGAGGTGAATATAAAAATAGACGCGAATAAGATAACTGCGTTGATCGGACCTTCGGGCTGTGGGAAGACGACTTTTCTCAGAGCTTTGAACCGGATGAACGAACTTAACGATGCACAAACGAAAGGCGAGGTTCTCATGGATGGAATTGATATTTACAATGGAAAAGAGGACGTGATTCAATTGAGGAAGAAGATAGGGATGGTATTTCAGCAGCCAAATCCGTTTCCGATGAGCATCTACGATAATGTCGCCTACGGTCCGAGGATTCATGGGCAGCGGAACAGGAAGTTGGAGAGGATAGTGGAAGAGAGTTTGAGGAAAGCGGCACTGTGGGAGGAAGTGAAAGACCGGTTAGGAGAGAACGCATTGAAGTTCTCCGGCGGTCAGCAACAGAGGTTGTGCATTGCTCGTGCACTGGCAGTGAATCCGGAAGTCATTCTCTTTGACGAGCCGTGCTCGGCATTGGACCCCGTATCAACGGCGAAAATAGAAGCGTTGCTGCGTGAGTTGAAGCGCGATTATACGATCGTTATCGTTACGCATAACATGCAGCAGGCGGCTCGTGCATCAGATTTTACCGGATTCTTCCTCATGGGCGAACTGATAGAATTTGGCGAGACAACACGAATCTTTGAGCGCCCGAAAGATAAGAGAACGGAAGATTATATTACCGGGAGGTTCGGCTAAATGGCAGTAAGAAAAGAATACGTAGCGGAATTGGAGAAGCTCAAAATGGATACATTCAGGATGGGCGAGCTGGCTAAGGTGGCAGCGGAGAAAGCGGTCAAAGCTCTTGTACGGCACGACACGGAATTGGCATCGCGAATAATTGAAGAGAATATCGTTATAGACAAACTGGAATTTGAGATTGAGAACCGGTGCATGAACCTGATCGCGTTGCAACAGCCGATGGCTTCTGATTTGAGAACTATAGGGACGTGCATGAAGATAATAACGGATTTTGACAGGATAAGTGACTTAGCGGGGGATATTGCGGAGATTGTGTTGCGTATCGCGGATGAACCGCACGTGAAACCGCTGATTGATATACCGAGGATGTCGGAGATTTCGCAAGGTATGATTGCTGATTGCCTTGACGCGTTCTCATCGCAAAAGATAGAGAAACTGGAAGATTTCTCGGAACGAGATGACATGGTTGACGGATTGTTTGACCAGGTGAGGCGAGAGTTGCAGATGATAATGATAGAAAAACCGCATTCTACTACCAATGCGAGCCATCTGCTCTTCGTTGCGCTGCATTTAGAGCGAATCGGCGATCACGCGTGCAATATCGCATCGCGGATCATATACATGGTAACGGGGAAGAGGAGGAAGTTGGAGTAACGAGGCAGACCATAAATGCAATAGAGAAAAGAAAATACAACCCTTCGTTAGAGCTGGCGTTCAAACTCGCGAGATTATTTGACGTAAAGATTGAGGATATTTTTATTTATGATGATGGAACTACGTAATGCTCTCCCGGAAGATTTCAAATACATATTGAAATTAACTCGCCAGAATATGGAAAGAATCGTTACACGAGAATGGAATGCCGATTGGAAGAAGGATATTGAACCTAATTTCGTAAATTCGTGGAAAACGCAAGGGGAAAAGAAGATTATTGAGGTAGATAACCGTTGTGTCGGTTACTTTTGGTTTGAGCAGCATCAAGAGGAGAAGGAGATTTTTATCAACTCGATACAAATAGTTGAGCAATTCCAGAGAAAGGGTTTAGGGACTGAAGTTATAAACTGGCTTCTCAACGAGGCGAGGAATCGCAACTTAGAATTCGTCAGGGGCGTGGTTCAGAAAAATAACGTTCATGCGAGGAATTTTTTTGAAAAGGATAAATTTAAGTTCATCGAAGAGACAAAAAGTGGGATATTGGTGGAAAGAAGAGTTATAAAAGAACCTATAACTTCAACTCAATTCGTAGCTTACGAAAATGATATAAACGATGAGAAACGATGAGTTTTGCAGGTAGGCAATAGAATAAAAATGGAGAAATATAGCAAAATAGCGGTTGTCGTTGTGCTCTGCGTATTAGCAGCGTCAGCGGGTTTTTTCGCTTCAACATTATCGGATTTGACGGGACCAACCGGTTATTCTGATATGGATGCAGAAGGTGGTAAAGGATTTCCAGCACCGGCAGTAGCACCGATACCCCCACCGGCGGGAAGAGAGGCACCTGAATCTCAGTATGCCACTACGAATACAGAGCGGAAGATAATCCAGAAGGCGTCATTAAGTATAGAAGTCGAAGACTTCCAAGCGAGTTCTGATGCACTTATAAGAATAGTAGAACGGTCGGGTGGTTTTGTTTCTGATTCTTACTCGTATGTTACGGATACCGGGCATAAGAGGGGCGAGATTACGCTCCGGGTGCCATCGGATAGGTTTCTGTCAGTTATCGCGGAAATAGAGCAGAGTGGTACCGTAAAGTCAAAACACGTCTCGGGCGAAGACGTTACGGAAGAATACATTGATTTGACGGCGAGGCTTAACAATTCCAAGCGGCAGGAGAAGCGGTTACTGGAGATTCTGGATATGGCTGAGAACGTAAAGGAGGTTCTGGAAGTCGAGCATGAGTTAGAGCGTGTGCGGAATGATATCGAACGGCTTACCGGTAGCATAAACTATCTCGAGAACCGTGTCGAGTTTGCAACGATCTCCGTTTCATTGTACGAGCCGGAGCCGATAACGCATAGCTGGGGAATACGGGATGCTTTTCGTGATGCGTTTGAAGCCTTCGTATCGGTGATACGGGGACTTATAATCTTCGTTGGATACGCCTTGCCACTATTAATTCTGGTCGGTCTCGGCTGGCTCGTCAAATCGAAGTTGATGCCGAGATTGCGGAGGGACAGATAAAGAAGGCAAAGTTAAATAAACCACGATTAAACGATTTCATAAGGTGATTCTAAGAAGATCATCCACTCCATCCTCACTTTGCTTTTATCGCTCGTATAGGTACAATATATGGTTTCCCGTCGTTATAGTTCACCTCAGCTTCAACACCGTAAACCTGTTTTATATTCTCTTGCGTGAGGACCGAAGCGGGTTTCCCAGCAGAGAAAATTGTACCACCGTTCATCAGTACTATCCTATCTGCGTATCGTGCCGCCAAATTAAGATCGTGGATCGCCATTATCGCCGAGATCCCCTTCTTTTTCACTATGCTTTTTATGGTGTGCATCACTTCAAGCTGGTGTCGAATGTCAAGATTAGAGGTGGGCTCGTCAAGCAGAAGCAGATCGGGCTCTTGCGTTAGTGCCCGTGCGATAAAAACTTTCTGCATCTGACCACCGCTCAGTTCGTTGATGTCCCGCATGGCGAGGTCTTCGATATGCAGCATTTGCAGTGTTTCTAAGACCGTTTCTGTGTCTTTTTCGCTGGTTTGCCAACTGATATAAGGGCGTCTACCCATGAGCACCGTATCGAATACGGTAGCAGAGAAGACGTGTGAGAGACTCTGTGGGATATACCCTATCTTTTTGGCAAGTTCTATTCGACTCATCTTCGTTATATCGCGATCGTCAAGCAAAATACACCCCTTTTGTGGGGTAAGAATTCTGTCTATACATTTCAGGAGCGTGGATTTCCCAGCGCCATTGGGGCCTAAAACGCCTAAAACCTCCGTCGTAGCAACTTCTATGCTTACATCTTCGAGTACCGGTACGCTCGCATAGCTGAATGTTACATCCTTTACTTTTAGTTTCATCATGTATCCTCTCTCACCTCTCCTTTCCTTACCTTACCAATACCCCCTCCTTCTTCTTAATATTAAGTAAAGGAACAAGGGAACGCCCATGAAGGCGGTAACCAATCCTACGGGTAGGACCGTAGGTGCTATGGGCGGTCTTGCGAGCGTATCCGCGGCAAGCAAAAGTA
The DNA here is from genome assembly GCA_030665925.1 of Methanosarcinales archaeon. Lineage (GTDB taxonomy): Archaea > Halobacteriota > Syntropharchaeia > Alkanophagales > Methanospirareceae > JACGMN01. Next base: position 4,863 of record DAOUYX010000040.1, read on the forward strand.
CGGCACCGAAAAGCCCGGATGCGGGAATCAAATACCGGTGGTCTCCACCGATAACCATGCGGCACATGTGGGGGGCAACCAATCCTATGAACCCAATGGTTCCCGTGAAGCAAATAATGCCCGCGGTTACGAGAGATGCAAGTATAAAACAGATAACTCTCGTCTGCTCCACGTTTACGCCGAGGCTCTTTGCACTCTCAGCGCCAGCACCCAACGTGTTCAAATCCCACGATTTTAGCATGAGAAGTGGAATGCAGACGGCAAGAATAACGAACACGAAGAAGAGCTTATCCCATGATGCTCTTCCAAGGCTTCCAAACATCCAGTATACCACCTCAGTCACGGCCTTCTCCTCACCGAAATATTGTAAAATACCGGTCATCGCGGAGAACAGATACATCAATGCAATACCGGCTAAAATCATCGTCTCCGGTGTTGCTCCTTTATGCCGCGATAGACCATAGATGATGAAAGCGGATAACAACGCGAAAACGAATGCATTGGCTATTATCAGATACTGCCCGGCGACAAAGCCCGCACCTAAAATGATGGCAAGAGCAGCGCCAAAGCCCGCGGCAGAAGCTATTCCCAGGGTGTATGGACTTGCCAAAGGGTTCCTTACCACGCCTTGCATCGTCGTCCCTGCAATCGCGAGTCCTATGCCCGCTAAAATGCCCATTAAGATGCGTGGCAGTCGCAAATTCCAAACGACAAGCTCCTTGGTCGTTTCCGGCGTTTTGAATAGCCCGTGCCAGATTATTGTATACACCTCTGTGACCGTGATAGGATAAGAGCCAAGCGTTGCCGATATGCCCGCGATAATAACGATTAAGATGAGTGAGGATAGAATAAAGAGAATCTTCCTTCCAATAAATTTCTTATATTGCGCTTTTATCTCTTCTCTTTTTGCTTCATTCCCCTGTACTGCCTCGCTACGTGACATTAGGGTTGGATCTCCTCCTTACTCCTATTCCCCTTTGGCGTGCACAGCCAGGGCTCTCTTAATATCGCCGGGCAGCTTTTGTTCATGCTGCATATTCCACAATTCCTATCTTTTCTTATGCAGCCCGCCAATGCAGCATATTTCATCGCCAGTTCGGCGCCAGATCCAGTGAATTGTGTATCTCTTGGTGATTCCCCGCCCCACTTGACGGTTTCCAGATAATTTTTACATTTTCGCCCTATCTCGTCCAGTTCATTCCTTGACGGCCCCGGATGGTAATACAACATAAAACTTGGCCTAAATCCGATTAAGTGGTAGGGTATTGAGGGATCGAACGAGGCGATAAATCGTGCTATTTCTTCTATCTCCTCATCGTTTATCTTCGGTATCACGACGGTTTTAAAAGCCCTTATTTTGGCTTTGTGTTTGATAAGGTATTCCGCGTTTCTTAAGACCGGCTCGACCGGAGCACCACTTAACGCCACATGCGTATCATCGTTGAATGCGTTTATCTCAAGTGTTATATAAGAGCACATGTTTACAATCCGTCGCATACTCGCTTTCGTTTCAAATCCGTTTGTCGTAAGCCCTACTTTGAGTTCGGGCATCAATTTCTTCGCCTCTTTTACCACCTCTTCGATATAAGGGAGATGTATTGACGGCTCTCCTCCGGTGAAGCCCAGCTTCTCGAGACCAGATTTTCTTAGTTTATCTACCGCTTCTTTTGCCAAATCCTGTGGATCAACATACCCGCGATAAAACCAGTTGGTATCCGGATATTGAGATAATCGGTACGCATTACAATATAGGCATCGAAAATTGCAGCCAAGGAGGGTTATTGAGTAACTTTCGAGGGATTGAGCCAGGCAGGTATATGCGATCTCGGGCATTTTTACATTGCACACGCCCACTTCCTCCCTTCTATTAATCCCGCAGTTCCATTCGCATAATCTGCACTCTTCGAATTCGTTCATGCTCATAATTATAAAAGAAGACCCGGAAATATTAACCAATATTTACTCTGTTCTTCCCCTTCCTGCAATCCAATATGCCATTAGCGAGCCAACGCTGCCGGAAACAAAAGCGGCAAGGATAAGAATTGGCGCATATTTTGGCGGTACCCCCACTCCTGCATGAACTCCAATAGCCAGCCACGTAATAATCAAACACGCTAAATTCCCAAGACCGCCTCCAGTTACTACCACTAATCTTGACTTATACGCTGTTAGTTCCACAAATATGCCCATTGAAAGCAGAGCAATAATCCCGTAAACGCCAAACCAGGGGGGCGAAACAACTCCATACCAAGGATATATAAGCAGGCAAAAAGAAGCTATGAGAAGAGAAGTGATAATTCCTGCATATCTTTTTTTTATAATATCGCATGCCAGAGCGACCCAAAATACAAAGATAAAGCCACCTAATAATGCCATTCCTGCTGCAGGTCCCGGTATGCCAAGATATTCCGTAAAAGCTTTTATCGGAAGATAGGTATTTAGCATAGCACTGGCAAGAGCGAACAAGAGTATTAGAGATAATTCATATACTTTGAAATACGATTCCAGCTTCATTTCTTCTCACTCACTTGCCCAGTATTTGGTACATCATTGGTATTGGTATGGATTTGCCAGTGTTTAGCTCGCTTAGCTCGCTTAGCTCGCTCAACAACGCGGCCACGGGTACACACATCTTTTCAATTCCCCCTATTCCTTGTTCATACATTTATACAGAAATATACAGATATATAAGACTATTATAAAAGAAGTATTACCATATACACTTGCCACAGACCGGATGTGTGTGCATGTTCCTGATGAACGCACTCCTCGCATTCATAATGGTTCTGAAGTTACCGTTGAGAGCATCTCCCAGGGGATAATCCGGCAGATAGCAGCAGGGCGTTACTTTACCATCATAAGTCACGAATATGCTCAATTTCACATATCTACAAGGTAAAGAATGCGTTCTTGGGAGATAAATCTCGTATCCCTGCTCTTTTTTCAGTTTTTCAACATCTTCAAATAGTGTCTCTTCCTCCTCTTTCGTTATGTATTCCACGTCAGGGTCTACATTGTAAGTGTTGAATAGCCGGTGGAGGATCACCGCATCCACACCCAGGTCCATAGCAATTTCTATGAGGTTAAAAATACCGTCAAGATTATCCCGGTAGATGGTAATATCGAAATAGGTTTTAGGCGTCTTCTGATTCCTCTGAGACCGCTCGCTTAAGAGCTTCTCCAAACCTGACTTGAATCGCCCGAGATATTCTGCACTGTATATTCCAAAAGCGAGGTCATCCAGGCCCGAGTCGAGGATGTCGTCAACGTGCTCTTCAACGAGTATGCCGTTGGTTGTTAGATTGGTGGTTACTCCTCGCGATTGCGCGTATTTCAGCATATCAAACAGTCCCTGATTTAAAAGCGGCTCACCCCAACCGTGCAGTCCGACATAGCGGAAATTATGTGAGTCCAGTATACGTTTGAAGTTCTCAACAGAGAGCTGGCCCGTCTTTTTATCAAGGTTTCTCCTCATGCATAATTTACAGTTTAGGTTGCATTCTCTTGTGGGCTCGATTTGCAATGTCAGATAGCTGAATATTCGTTTGAGCATCGTCGTGAAAAAAATAAAAAAAGGAGGATGCGGAGATAGAGGTTCCGCTTATTCCCCCACCTTTTTACGGTTTAGCCTCTTCAGTGGGTGGAAGGAGTTCAAAGTGAAGATGCTGCCAAGAACCGCAACAGCCATAATTTGGCTTATCGCGATCGCCTGAGCTGCAGCCGCTCCACCCACTATCGCTACGCTTATCGGTGCGCACATCTTTTTTATATTGCCTCCAATTATTTGTTATGTTTTTAGGTATATTTAATACTTTCGGTTTTCATTTCATTTTTTAGTTATGTACTATTTCGGATTTAGAATCAATAAATATTATAAAAAGGGCTATTTTTCCGGAATAAAGCGTTAGAACGAGGAACCACAAAATCAAAATTGAGCGTGAAAAAAAAGAGAGAGGGAAGATGGTGCTGTGCTATGTTTACCCCCTCGCGTCCCCTCGAATTTCAACCTTTTTAGTATGTCAGCTCTTCCTTCTTCTTTTCGCTACATACACTACCGCACCCGCTATGGCTATGGCTGCTACGACACCAAGTCCGGGGATTGATGGCGTTTCTTCTGCGGGTGTCGGTGTTGGTGTAGTTCCGGGTTCTGGCATAATGCCAAGCTCAACCAGTGGATTTACGCCAGCGCTTTTAAGCTTTTCTATTTCTCCGGGGCTTTCCACTGTAAACGTTTTTAGTGTGGAAACGAAAGTTTCCGGCTTGTCTAAGTAATCCATCATAAAGAGGTCCATCTTTAGCCTCATCCACCACCACTTGTAGGTGTCAAAAGCTTTGAGGTCTTTTCTACTTACGTCGCCGCACATTTGAAATGCCTTATCCCAGTCAAAAGCCACAACTATTCCTTCTCCCTTCCCCGTTTTCAGGTCCTCTTTAATAATTATATTCGCAACGTTTTTCGCCTCTTTTGGAAGTGCCGCCTTTTGCTCCGCAGTTAGCCACTTTACAAATGTCCGCTTATGCCCCACGTTAGTTTCAAAGATTATTATCAGCGCATCGTCCTTGCACCAGGGCGGAATTGCTATGACCGTGTATTCTTTCCTGGGATTTGCAGCAGGGAGTTCCTCTTTCACGTATTCCGCTATTAGATAACCACTTGTCAGTCCGGGGCAGATATGGTCATGAAGCTCAGCTACTTTAAGGAAATCATTCGGTAAGCCTTTAGCCCAAACATTACTCAATGTAATCAAGCTGAACTCGTTTCCACCGAATACCTTTGCAACCATCTTCTCCTGCCATGCCTCTGGGTCGCTGAGCAGCTTATCTGCATCTATATTCTCTTTCGCAATCCGCGTGAAGATTTCCTCGTCCGTAAGCTTCATGAAATCCCTTAGAGCAGCATCTCTTTCTGTCTTCTCTCTGTCCAGATAGGTTTTGAGGACTTCACTATCGGCTTCGAGATAAACGCAATCTTTGCTCTCCTTGTCGAAAAAGGCAAACCACAGACGGGCATTATAGGGTTTATGCACGTTTATTAAATTCGCTTTACCCCGAGAAGCACCGCTGGTTAGCGTTACGCCATTGAGCGCTTTTTCCGTGGTATAATCGCCTATCATGGGCACATACCCCGCGTCTGTCAGTGCCAGAATGTTCGAGTCCCCTTTGCTAACTTGCAAATCCTTCATTGCTCTATCTGCAGCCTTGAACCCTACCAAATCCAGCACCGATAGTTCCTCTTCTCCAACAAAGTCAACTAACGGTTCTAACCCCGGATAATCACTGACGATACTCGCTTGTGCTGAGCCACTTGCAACGAATACGCTGCACAAAAATATCGTTAACACCACCACAGCCGCTTTTCTTTTCATCTTATTTTTTTACCTCCTGTTTTAAATACCGATCTTCATAATATA
>DAOUYX010000081.1 GCA_030665925.1 Methanosarcinales archaeon
ACAATTTGAAGGCGAGAGGCTAAATATAGAAGACATATTTAATAAGGAAATTCTCATCATTGATTTTCGTATAGGCCCAAGCAAATACAAAGGCAAGAATTATCTTACATTACAATTTAAGATGAACGGTAAGAAATATATTATCTTCGTCGGTTCCGACCCATTAATGGATCAAGCACAAAAAGGTGTAGATGAAATGCCATATCGCACAACCATTGTAAAGCGAGGCAGTTATTACACGATGACTTAAACATTTAAAAAATAAGTTAGAAGGTAAAGAAAAATGGTGGCTCTTACAACCGCTTCCCGGGTACGCAACCGCATCAATGCCAGCATAAGCGATATCAGCGATGTAGTGCTTGCGGAATTTATCGATGATGAACAGGGTAATATCGAAACATACGCTAAAAATACATTCACAGCAGCCGATCCACAATTTAATACCGCCCGTTCTATATGCACCGACCGCTGTGCTGCCAAAGCTTTGCTCCACATCGCAGGCATTTCCGCAGGCATTGTTTATACTATTGACGAACTGAAAATTGATAAGTCAGATCTCGCTACGAATAAACTGTCCATGGCTCGCGATATGTGGGACCGTGCTGAAGAACAACTTCTGCTTCTCAAACCTGCGTCTTCGCTGCGTCCAAAAGCATCAACGGCTTATTCTAACAAGGTGATTTGGTGAAGAATGAACATAGACAAAACGGACTTCGTAAATCTGCTTGCCGAATTTGGGTCAGATATAAGAACTACGGGTTGTCATGAGGGATGTATGGCGGAGGATTATCAGACTTTTATAGAAGTTGACCCTAATTCACATTTAGCACTTGTTGGCACAAACCATCTTGATTTTGATGCTTATAATAACGAGGATTGCTATTTATACAAAGATTATGGCGCGGACTATTTTGGCGATTTTGTACATAAGGTGGATGTGAAAATAATATCAGCAGACATTCATGCTATTCCTTATTTGTTTGCACTTACAAATGATATTGATGACATAGCGGGACTAAATGCAGCAAGCAAATCTTTTATTGGGCTTCAAATTGAAAATATGCATCCGTTAGGTGCTTATCGTATCGGATTGGTCGAGGGCTATAGCGGAACAAAGTATTCTTACACAACGTATCTTAGCCTTGACACGTGGTATTACATCACAATAACAAAATCTGGCACTTCTCTTATATGCAAGGTATATTATGATTCTGCAAGAACAAGTCTCAAGGGTACACTTTCATTAACCTTGCATGCCAATCATAAATTTAGATATCTGTTCGGCTGTAATACCTATAATGATGGTAATAACCTTGGATCTACGTTAGATATTAAAAATCTTTCAATCGGTGTTTTCAAAGGGATTTACGTTCCACTTCAATCTACTAAACAACTTCTTGATGTTGCACTCAAACCCGGTGACGCAGTCGTTTATACCGACCCCGCTAAGATTCTCACGCTTGGTGAGTTACTTTCCTTCCAGGGCAAATCATTCCTACTGGTTTCGAATTCCAAAATCCAGTATATCAATGGCAATCCTATCTATATGGAATTAGGGCTTGAACGGTTCTTACCATCCCTTAACCTACAGGGCAGCTATGATATTCGCACGTGCATCTCGTTTTCGCTCTCTTCACTCTATAACATCTCTCAAAATCTGTTCTCCAGGTCTATCCCTTCCTCTTACGATATTCCAACCCCGGTATCCACTTCCTTCTCGCTCTCCTCCCTTTATAATATCACTCAAAACTTGTTCTCTATCTCCGCCCCTTCCTCTTATGATATTCTAACTGCCCCTGCACAGGTCACCGGCCTAAGAGCAGAGGCAGATGAGGGGAGAAATATCTTGACATTCTGGATAGCGATTGAAGATGAAGATCTGGATTATTACAAGGTGCATCGTTCAACCTTAACCGGTTTCGCACCTTCCGATGCAAACTTGGTCGGAATCCCAAAAACGAATCAATTTACACATAAAGATCTCGATTCAGTCACTAAATATTATGTCAAAGTTTGCGCAGTTAGTAAACAAGGCGATTCTGGCTCTTATTCCACTCAGGCATACGCAACAACAGTAGAATAGTCTATAGATGAACCATCACGATGTGATGTTCTGTCTTGCTGCCTTTGACGAGATTGACTGTTACGTCTTTATCTACATAGCCCGAACGCTTTAGAATCACATGGCCAAAGCTTTGCGTAACAATACCGAGTTCAAGGATTTCTGGAGTGACCAACTTACGATGAGCTGGGGCGACAACTCCTTCACCGAAATAAATCTTGCAGTATGAAGGAGCAGAGGTAATCCCGAGTTGGGTCCGGATAATATCCGTGTCTTCTACAATTTCAGCTTCGCCATCTGCAGCTGCACATTCGCATTTAGCGATGGTCCTTATGGAATGGGAACCTACCTTATCAGCGAAAAATTTAGGATAACGGTTTAGTATGGCGGTGGGGAGAGTTTCAAATGTCTGCGTTCTGAATGTGCTTATAGAAGACCAGTTGAGACATTGCGTGAAATCATCATGGAAGGCACTAATATTTATCTGGAATTGCTCATTATACGGGTATTCAGCATCTATGCTCGTAGTAACTTTCATTATATTTAAGTAAAGAAGCATCTTAAACGTTTAAGTTATTACTATTCTTTATAAATCATGGAAAAAGATTGGCGAAAAGTATTTCAAAAGGAGCTTTGCGAGCACGGAATCGAACTGGATTTAGATGGTAAGAAGTTTAAAGGGTTGATTACTACTTTCAGGCAATCAAAATGTTCCGAAGTGGAGATGAAGTCAGAACGCGGAGATACTATCGCTTATATAGATGCAGATCTCGAAGTTCCTCCGATTGACAGCATCATAACAAGCTCCAATGGCAAGAAGCTGACCGTAGTAAGCCACAAACTAGAAGGCAGAATTGGAATTCCACCGATATTTACGGTATTATTTCTTAAACGCTCTTAAACTAATCCTCAATTATGACATTCGAAGAGAAGAATATCAAGGCGTTTCAGTGCGCCTTCTGGAATGAAGGCAATGATCACGGGGGCGATATTGACCTTGCTAACGAAATCAGTCTATCCAAGATAGAACAGAACATTTTTGACGATGTTAGTGACGCGGAACGTGTTGCAGGCGATACAGACTATCGTAAAATATTTTTGCGTAATGAGAATGCGGAAACGTGGGCTGCGGTTAAAGCGTGGATCTCGCAATTCACTCTCTCAGCTGATGATGAGATCACTGTGCTGCTTGGTGGGACAAAAAGTAAAGAGTCCACTCCAGTTGCTTTAACGGGTACGGTTACGTTCGCAGCAACTACCGCTATCGTAGGCAGCGGAACACTCTTCACGACCGAGCTCGCAGTTGGCGAGAAGATATATAACGTAACTGATGATCTAGAAACCGCCGCCAAAGCTATTGCATCTATCGAAGATGATACCCACCTCACACTTAGCGTAGCATATGGGGGCACAGTAGGCGCAGCCAAAACCGCCGATGTTGCAGGTATTGATCAGGCCACCTTCGTTTCACCCAGTTCCAAAACTCACGGAGATGTGCTTTTGTTCAGTGATCTTGCGGAGAATGTTTACAAAGGCATCTGGATTAAACGTGTTGTCGGTGCTGCTTCAAGCGGGTATGATAACAATCAGTTTGCACTGAAGTTCGAGAGCTCGTAGTGAAAAGGGGAAAATGGCGGTAACGTATTCCACTGCTGCACTGGTGAAGAAAAGGAAGTAAATGAGTTTATCGCAAGGAATACAGAGATTACAGAAATTACAGAAGCATACCTTGAGAAGATTATAAAAATGCAATGGGTGCCAGAGCAGCGAACATGTATCGAATGCGGTCAGCGATATACCGTTACGCCTTTTTAAAATGGATATTATCAAAAGAATGAAAATTTAATCGATTCTGTGTCAATAGGTTAGACGAAGAAAACTTCCCTTGTGCCTTCAATAATTGAAAGGTTTATATACTGGTATCCGTATATCTGTTTATATGGAAGTATCAATAAACGAGAAAATAGAAAAGGAATTTAGGGAAAGGGCGATGCAAATATATGGCTATCGAAAAGGCTCGCTTAAAGAAGCATTGGAAAAAGCGATAGGAGATTGGTTAAAGAATGTTGCATCCCAAAGCAAAAAAGGGGAAGGAATAGATGGTTGAATTATGCGCGATATGCGGGGCGAGAGAGGAAACACGGGTGAGTGAGATATAAATGCCTAAAATAGCTTTCAAAGGGGAAATCACTGATTTTCATCCTACAAAAAATAGTACCGTGAAGGTTACTATCGAAACAGATTTAGACGAGGAAAGCGCAAAGCTGTTGTGGTTGCTGGATAAAGGTCTTGATATTGTTATCACCGATAACCAGTCAACCTTGACAGAACACGGAGCGACCTAATGGCCAGTGAGGACGTGGATAAAAAGAAATTAGCAAACCGATTCGTTCAGTTGATCTGGAAAATCACAAACAGGGAAGAATCGCCTTATTGTGGTGGATACTTAGCCGGTACAAAAGCAGCAATCGAAATCTTATGCGAATTAGATCCAGAGTTCGCAACAGAATACGAGAAGGCCAGGAAGGGGTGAATCTGAGATGACCAGAATCGGTAATAATGTAAGACTTACAGAGCAAGCCCATACAACTCTTTCAAAAATGGCAGAAAAGCTCAATGTTTCAATGAAAGAGATAGCCAGTGAAGCTATTTTCGTGTTAGCCCAAAAGGAGGGCAGAGAAAAAGAACAGCGAGAGTCTATAGAAATATATGAGAAAAGGGTGGCAATCTTATCGAGACGAATACGGGGTAATAGACATGCAGCGTTCGGTGCATTCGTTCTCGGTGCGATTACGAGCGGGTGCGCTGTGTATTTCTCGGTGGTGGTGCTATGAGAATAAAAGAGACAATATCAGCTGATGAAATTGGCTCGCTGGAAGATGCACTCCCTGGGATAAGAAAGAAAGAGTTAGAAGAGAAGGAGAAAGATAAGTGAGCGCAACCAGCAAACGTGCATGGCAGAAGCTGGAGCAGCGAGTATGCGCAAAGTTTGGAGGCAGACGCACACCTTTATCCGGCAGCAACAGCCAGCATGGCACTTCCGCAGATTGCATTGAAACAGTCTTTCCTTGGCTCTACATCGAGATAAAACTTAGAGCCTCTTTTCTGCATCATAGTATATTTAAGCTTGCAGCGAAAGCAGCGGAGAAAGAAGGCAAAACACCTATTCTCGTTACGCACGTGAAGAATGAAGAGAGCGAATTGGTCACGTTGAGGATTGAGGATTTCCTTAACATTCTAAAGGGGTATGATTTAGCGACATACGTAGACAACTCTATAAAGGTGAAAAAGAAATGAAGAAATCGGACATTTCTTCTCAAGACGAAGCTCATGCACTAATTGAGGGCACTACTTCATTATTCCATTCAGTTTCAGATAACTTTCTAAAGCACACGGAAGAGGGTTGCATTAAGATACGCCAAGAATCCCCAAAATTTGCTGTAACAGTGAAGTTAGAAAGGAAGGAGAAAAATGATTGAAATAAGGGAAGTTTTAATTCAGTTACGATATGCACGGCAGAAGATTGAATATATAGAAGGAGAACTTAAAAAGAGCTCCACAGTAGCTTCTGGTGAACTCGGAGTTAAAATTGATGGAGTTATTGGTGCTCTGCATATCGCCAAAGCTATTCTCCAAGAGGGGGCAAAATCAAAAGGATGAGAATGGGAATAGTATCGTTTCAAGTTGGGGCAAGAACGATTAAATTCAAAGAGCCACTAATGCTCGAAAGCGAGTATATAGACGGTATCCTACATCTGACCCATAAAGAGCTAAGTCTCTCTGCTTCCGGGAAGTGTTGGGGGAAATGCCAGGACACAATCTTGGAAGAATTAGCAACGCTATGGGAAGAGTATGCTTTGGCTCCGGATGATGCACTTACTCCAGGTGCTATTGTTTTCAAAAAGAAGTTACTGGGAATGGTCGAGGGGGCTAAACCACAAAGATGAATTCGTACCGCACTACAATTCCACGAGCAGCAGCTCACAAGCGCAGCCAAAAAGACCGCTGCGTGACTGTCATAAAAAAGGAAAAGACGAAGAAATGAGTAAATGCAGCAGATGCGGACGCGAAAAAGTACCCTACATTACAGATCCAGATATGGTGGAAGATTTCTGCCCGAACTGTGATGTTATACCAGGAGGAGCACAACCCAGTGCATGGCCTGCTTTCATCGTAATGATTACACCGAAAAAAGGAAAGGGTGAAGAATAAAGGATGAACGAAGAAGAAATAATAAAAGAAATCAATTTTGTTGTTGGTGCAGTAGATGGAAAGACACTGGAACGAATGAAACGCCTTATTACTTATCTCCATCAATATCAATGGGCGTATGGTGAACTTCAATTATTAATCGACCTTCAAAATATCGATGGTACGTCACAAGTGAGTGATACTGAGAGACGGCGAGAAGAGATAAGAAAAAAACTTCACTCCGGGTTGCACGAAGCGGATCTATCGTTAGGGCTAAAATATGAATGAAGGGGAAAAACGCAAAATAAAAGAACAAATCCTAACGAAAGAAGTTAAAGAGTTGCAGCTATTACGCGATTTGCGAGTAGGCAGAGGTGGTATGGAATTATTGCGTGACCTGCGAGCAGTCAGAGGAGAGATAGAAGCACTGAGGAGGAAACTGGAGAAATGAGCTTTTCGACAACAATTAAAAAAGAATGGTGGGGTAAAAAGATGCAACAGTACAAAGAAAAAGGTTATTTCTATGAATATAAACGATATAACTCCTATTGGGACGTCAGATTAAGCAAAATAAACGTATTCCCAATACACGCAGTATTCCTGGTCGGTTCTGCTCCACACAGAGCGTCAATAACACGGATATGCCATGTGAGTATGTACGATATACCTGCAGATATATGTAAATTTTTGATGGAAGCTCCAAATGCACAGATGAGCGACATGGTT
>DAOUYX010000149.1 GCA_030665925.1 Methanosarcinales archaeon
GATTTGCGGTGTAAAATGCGTGGGCGTGACGAAATTGACGTTATGGCAGCCCATTCGTTGCAGTCGGAGCATGCTCCGCGCGAGTTCCTCCTCCGTCATCCTCTGCCCGTGTCCTAAATGGCTGATGTCATAGTTTTGACAATATAAGCAGCCTAAGTTACAGTTTGTAAGAAATATCGTTCCTGAGCCGTGCGTGCCAACTAACACGTCTTCTTCGCCAAAATGCGGCTGCGCACTGGACACCACCAAATGATTATCAGACTTGCAATAGCCCTTCTCACCTTTGGTTCTGTTAACGCCACATGCTCGTGGACACAGGTAACATTCATTTAGCATAGCCATCAGCTTCTCTATCCGTTCCTCAAGCTCACCGCTTGCATACGTTTCGAGATAAACCGATGCGGGCATGGATCTTTTCATATACAAAAAGTAACAAATAATATCGTAATAAGATTTTTGGAAACGGCTGGAGAAGGAAGGAGAAAGAACCGTAAGAAAAAATGACAAAGCGGGGTACGATCATTGCCGTAGCGGGCAAAGGAGGCACGGGCAAAACGGTAATAGCTTCGCTATTATTAAAATTCCTCACAGAAAATGGGCGAGGAAGAGTGCTTGCGATAGATGCGGACCCTGCAACATGCCTGCCAAGCACGTTAGGTGTGACCGTAAAGAAGACGATCGGCGACGTTAGAGAAGAGATTGCATCGCCGTCTCAGGTCTTTTTCTCTGAAGACATGCCCACTGATATGCTGATCGAATACAAGATAGAGGAGATAATGGTAAACACACCTCTGTTCTCGATATTAGCGATGGGGCATTCCGAGGGTCCGGGCTGCTATTGCCTGATCAACGACATGCTACGGCATTTTATTGATAAGCTCGCCTCGCGATTTTCCACAATTCTTATAGATTGCGAAGCGGGCTTGGAGCATCTCAGTCGGAGAACGACACGGGATGTGGATACTCTGCTTGTGGTTAGCGACCCCACGAAACGTGGCATTGACACGGCATCGACTATAAAGAATCTCGCGAAGAAGTTGCAGATTAACGTTCGTCGCATCTATCTGGTGGTGAACAAGGTTACAGAGGATGAGGACGTGAGAACGGCTTTGCCTGAACTGGTGAAGAAGAGTGGGCTCGAACTCGTGGGAATTGTGCCTGAGGATGCAAATATCAGAGCTTTTGACTTAGTGGGAAAGCCGATCATCGAGCTGCCAGAGGATTCTAAAGCGGTGGTTGCGGTGGAAGAGATATTTGAGAAGGTTTGTAGGGGTTGAAAGTTCTTTTGGTAAAGATTTGGAATAAAATATAAATATGCCTGAAAAGGGATATGAGAAGAATAAATAAAAATGGCTGATAGAGAAAAGAAACAAGGGGATGGAGAAGAAGATTTAAAGATAAAAGATAAATCTCCACTTTCATCTATGGATTGGGTAATGTTTTTGAGTGGCGAAATTCGCCATAGGGAGATGAAACAATCTATGTCAGAATCCATAGTCGCAGTAGTCATATCTATAATTGCCGTTATGGTTGCGGCGGCATTCACTTTCAGTTTTGTTTATTTTGCTATTGTTGCGTGTTGCTATTTGCTTATACTCCTCATGGTGTTGGTTGTATTTAGATGGATTTATAATAGAAGGATAAAATCAGCAGTGGACGAATTGAAAAAACTCCGAGGAGAAGTAATAACTGGAAGCCTGACTAATTCTGACGAGATACTTGAATGCTGGGGAAAAAATGAGATCTGGAAAAAGAGATAGGGAGATAGAATGCCAGAAGAAGAGAAAAGGAATGAGGAAAAATGTAAACCTCCTTTTTCATTAAGAACCGGGCTTTTTCTGCTTATTATCATAACTTTGTTGATAGCACCACTGATGTTAGTAGCACCACCTTTGTTAGTAGCACCCTTGATAGTATTCGTTCTTCTATTGTTTGCTCTTGCCTGCTACCTCGGGAATAAACTCAAAAAGAACGAAAAGGCGAAAATTAAAGATAGAATCGGTGATGCGGTTATTGGGTTTATTTCCGGTTTATTTGCTTCATATGTAATGTGGCTGTTAGTTACATTCAATGAAACATCTATAGATCGAATATTAGCCGTTTGGGTTGCTTCGATATTTGTATTTGTTTTATTTGGTATAGTTGTAATATGGATTTTTATTGAAATATTGGCTTCTGGCACGAAATGAAGTCATTGAAGAGAATCCGCTACCCTACAAGAAATTTTCTAATTTTTGCTATTTTTCGATGTTGTTTCCTTTCTCTTCCTTTTCAATATCCCTCTATCTCTCCCCTGATAAAGGTCATAAGTCCCCTCTAATTTCCTCTCTAAACTTTCCTTCATTGATTCTGTCTTAGCCAATTTAAATCTACAATAACATAGGCATGAGCAAAAAAGGGTTCTGAAAAGCGGAAAAAAAGACCTGTTAAATTTTGGTTAAAGACTTAGTTAATCCAGCAGCTCTTCTTGCGTTCTCTAAATCCTTAAGCGGGACATATATTAACTCATAAGTCTCTTCATTACGGAAGAGAGGGGTCTTCTCTTCTGGAGAGAAATTGAAAAGAAGCACCTTCTCCTTCTCAAAAAGCTCGTCAACTATACTTTCAGGAAATCCCCAAGCCTTTGCAAAGTCTCTTAAATGCTTTAAACCACTTTTTATATCCTCTTCTCTCTTCTTCTCTAACCATTTAAAAACCTTGTGCTTCTTCTTGGCTATCATAGAGAGTTGGAGTCTCCCTACCTTAAAGGCTATCTCTTCATAAACCAACCTATGTCTGATTTTCTCACTTAAATGTCCTCCGATCCTATGTCCCTCAGGTGCATTGGGAGTAATAGTGTACAGGATTGCATACCGCCCTAAACTTAGATTCCACTCATGATCTCCAGGAATTGGCTTCACGCCCAAAACCATCTCAGGAATGCCCTTAATAATCGGGCATTCTAAAGAATGCTCTTTATCCATATCTACATCTTCTCCACAATAGATACAATAAAGATCGCTTTTATACTTGGATCTTTCATCTATTTCCATTTATCTGCTTCCACTTTTGTGTAAACCAATAAATGTCATTTATAGATAAGGGCATAAAAACTTCCGGTTCTTAACACCTCCTCATCAAAGTATTCCAAGCATGAAATGTTATTTCGCTGAAAGCTTCTCTATCAAAATACCCTTCCCGCAGTTGCTACACTTCACCCCGTACAGTCTCCTTTTCATAAATAGCACATAGATAAGGATTAGTTGGAAGAGGCGGTGCTATGAAAAGCGAAACCTTTGGGAGGTGATAACCGCCCCTTCCATGTAAACCATATATTTTACTCTTTTTAATCTCTTCCTTCCCTGTCAAGAACACGCCACCACAACAACACACCCTCGTCCAGCCTTTCCATGCGCAACAGCTTCAGCTTCACCATCTCATCTTCGTCAAACCCCGCGCCATCCACGAGTGTCGGTGCGGTCTCGCCGCCTATTATCATATTGCCCACGTACGTGTATATCTCGTCAACGAGTCGCTGCGAGATCAGAGACCAGTTCAGCGTTGCACCCCCTTCTACCATCACTCTGCGTACGCCGCGCTGCCCTAACACATAAAGAAGCTTCTTCAGGTCCACTTCCTCCATGCCACAGACCAGAATCTCCGCTTTCTCGCCCAATTTATCTATATCCTCCACGATCGCGCGTTGAGAGACCGCAATGATTCGTTTGCCTTCGCCTTTATTCAGAACCTCAGCATCAATGGGTGTTCTCGCCTTACCGTCCACCACTATTCGCCACGGGTTCTCATCCTTGCCCTCTTTCTTCCGGTTCTCACGCCTCTTCTTCGATTTCACCGTTAAAGACGGGTCATCCGCCAGAATCGTACCGATGCCAACCATGATTGCG
>DAOUYX010000063.1 GCA_030665925.1 Methanosarcinales archaeon
ATTCTCCGTGCTATGCTTTTTACTTCTGCATCTTCACCAGTGCTCGAACTGGCGATTTGAGAGAATCTTTCCGGAGAAAAGCCTTCACTGTCAATAAAAATTACACTCTTTTCTTCTCTTGCGCATTCTATCGCCACCTGAAGGCAGATATTGGTCTTTCCACTGCCCGCCTCGCCGTACAACTGTGTAACGGTGCCCGATTCGAAGCCCCCACCTAACAGCTCGTCTATGCTCTTACATCCAGTGCTATATTTCGTGAGAAGTTGCATTGAAATCTTTCTTTAAAAAAGAAAGCGTTACCAAAGAAAAAGTTTAATTATTTCGCGAAGCTGCGAAGCATTTTTGGTCAATCTTTTCTTAAAACGTTTTAAGTAATCCCAAGCTTCTTCTCTAACCTCGTCAGGTTCTCACAGCCGTTCTTCAGCACGAGCACCATATCCTCCAGTCTGACTCCCCCCACTTCGGGGTCATACAACCCGGGCTCTATGGTAATTACATTCCCTTTTTGCAATACGTACTCATTATCACTAACACTGGGGTTTTCGTGCACATTGAGTCCAACTCCATGCCCTGTGGAATGAATGAATCCTCTTTTACCGCCGGTTCTTATCGTATCGTATCCCCGCTCCTCGAATATATCGCACACACAATTATGCACGTCGCGGCATGTTACACCCGCCTGTACAAGCGCTAATGCGGCGTTTTGAGCCGCCAGAACCGCTTCGTACATCTCATTTATTCTATTTTCCGGCTCACCTTTAACGACAGTCCTGGTCATATCCGCAAAATATCGTTCCACCTTCAATCGCGGGAAAATATCTATGATGATGGGCTCATTTGCGACGAGGGGACCAGTGCCAGAGAAATGCGGGTCGGCAGCCCTTTTCCCGCATGCTACTATCGGCTCGCCACCATCGCAGGTACAGCCCGCATCAATCAATGCGTGTTCGATGTATGCCTTTACTCTATCAGAAGTCAGGATTTCTCCGTTCTCCATCAAAACGTTTCCGTTCACCGTAGATCCTTCTATAACTGATATAGCAAGAGCCATTGCCTTCTCGCATGCGCTTTGTGCCTTTTTCATATACGTTATTTCCCGTTCGTCCTTTATCTCCCGCTCCTTCGTCATTATCACTTCCTCCACTGGAACCACTTCTATGCCACTCTTCTTCAGTTCCTCGGCGGTATATAAATTGAAATATCCCGGCACTTCTATTGACTCTACCTGTTCTTCCTGAAGAATTTTCATAATAAGCTCTTCCGTTTTAAGGTCATGGCCGTAGTCAAGCGAAGAGCGAACGTCATTTACAACTGATTCTTTTCTCGCTCGTTCGTACTCCATCCGCGACACAATGAGAATGTCTTTTCGTTCGTGAGGGAAACAAAGATAAATAAAAGGGTCTGCGGCGAGAAAACGAGTGGCGTAATACATGTCACCGTTACGCATGCTCTCGCTGACCATTAAAAGCGGTTTTTTCGGTTCGTTTGCACTTTCTGTTTCATTTGACATGTTTTTATGATTAGATTAGGTTTGTCACTACAAAATATAAAGGAAGGTTACTGGGACTCCGGACTAAAACAGGGTTGCCGAATCCTCCACGGCAACAAATTCCACAATTTCTTACCATACCCTAAATTCGTAGCAAGGCAATTAACAAAAAAATAAGTTTTTGTGTATAACTGATAGATAAAGAAGTAATAATGAAACCCTTAGGATTGCTCATTCACGGACCGGAGGTAGTAGATGAAGGCGAAGCAGAAGAAGCAATAGAAACGCTAAAGGAATCGGGGTTTGAGGTAGAAGCGGCTTTGGGTGGTATATCTGGTAAAACTGCGGTTATCGATGCCGGCATGCAGCACGTAATAGACATAAGCAAGGATATGAGACCCTCTGAAGTGGTGGACGATTTCTTAAAGCGAGGAATAGACTTTATCGTGTTGGTGAACCATGCGAAGACCGAAGAGAGCGGCTTCGTACTTGGCGAGGGCATTCTGCGGAATTTTTTAAAACGCGGGGGAGCAAGGGAGAATCTTTCGTTTGTGCAGTTGGAATACAACAGCAAGATTATTATTCGCTGGCTCGTAAAGCCCGGCGATGAGAATGTATATGGGAAGATAACGGGTGCTCTCAGCGAGTTCAAGGAGAAAGAACCCAACAAGCTTGAATTACGATGCAGAAAAGAATCGGATTTGACGTATAGGGAAATACGGGGTGTGCATCCCGGCGAGAAAATCGTTGTGGATGGCGTCGTTATCGGCACGGTTTCGGGTGAAAGCAGAAATAATAGTGTTACGTTGGTCGCGAAAGAGGGCAAACTGGTAAAAGTCCTGGGTGGCACGTTGATAAAGCACAACCTTGAGAAGCTGCCCACTTTGGACCTAGAGAGAGAGATGGTAAAAACCGCATCGGTGATTAGACGGACGAACCCGAAACGAGTAGAAAGAGGTGGGATGTCCGGGAAGGGAAAGAAGAAAAAGAAGATAGCTTGCTTTTTCTACACCGTTGAGACGCTTTTTCCGAAGCTTGAGGAGAAGGATGCCGATGTTGAAGTTGCGGTAACCATAGGGGACGATACGACAAGCATTGCCGGTGACATACTGAAGAGGTTTGGCATTCGCATGATTGGCATTACAGATGGCGACGCAGATGGATTGATCGCGGGTATAGAAAGCGGGGCTTTAGATGAATACGCGAAATTCCTACCGCCGGGTTCGGTTATAATCCGGTTAAAGCCGGAAACAGACGACGTTATCGGGGAGATGGTGCGGAAGGATATTTTTAAGGGAAGCGATGAAATCGAACTGGAAGGTGATGTTGAGACGCGATTTGAGGAATTGAAACATCGCATACTCGACCTGGCTAAGGATGATATTATCGGCGTATTGAACTCTTCAACTGCAACGTGCGAAATGTAAAAAGCGAAAAATTTATGAGTACTTATTTCGATATTTATAGTTTATATAGTGAAGAAGAAATGGCAGGAGAAATGTTAGAGGTTAGGGATGTGATGACACCAAATGTCGTTACTGAAGATGAAGACACGCCTGTCACTGTAATATCGCGAGATATGGAATTGTCCGGGATAGGGAGCGTAGTGATAACAAAGGCGGGCAAACCGGTGGGTATTGTTACTGACCGCGATATAGCAATAAAAATTTTTATAACGGGGAGAGATCCAAGTGCAGTAAGAGCAAAAGAGATCATGTCTTCACCTTTGCTCACCATAGGGCCCGACGCATCGCTGCAGAACGCATGCGAGTTCATGGCTGACAGGGGCATAGGAACACTGCCGGTGATTGAAGATGATGAACTCATAGGCGTTATAAGTGTTAGAAACATCTTGACGAGAAGCCCAACGTGTGTCCACAAATTCTATCCAGCGGAATGATTGATAGGCAGCAGAGGTTTGGGTGCACTTGCACGGAGATGCTGAGGGAGAATCTTTAAACAATCGTATTCCTCTTTTTTATTTTTAGTTTAGTTAGGATATAGTGAATAAAGGTGGAAAAAGCAAAGATGAAAGTTAAAGATATAATGAGCCGTCCGATCATCGTAGAAGATGAAGGAGCTTTGGTGACCAAGGTCGCGGAAGATATGGAAGAGTTGGGAATAGGGAGTGTGGTGGTAACAAAAGAGGGAGAACCCGCGGGAATAATTACCGAACGAGACATAGCATTAAAGGTTTTACTGAAGAACAAAAGAGCAAGCGAAGTAAGAGCGAAAGAAATCATGACTTCACCTTTGGCGACTATCGAGCCCGAAGCATCCGTGGAGGATGCGTGCAAGCTCGCAGCTCGGAAGCGCATAAAAAGACTGCCAGTGGTTGAAAATGGCGTACTCGTAGGGATCGTAAGTATTCGGGATCTGTTAACGAGGAAACCGGAGTACGTGAGGGAGTTTTACTTCTAACGACATTCTCAGATTAACCGCGGAGCTCACAGAGAGCGCAGAGAGTAGGGATTTGATTTATTCGAGACCTAAAGGTATATATATCTTATCTCTGCGAACTCGGCGTTCTCTGCGGTGAATTTAAAATATGACAAAGTCAAGCTATGTAGCAATCACATCAATCCTTCTTCCATTAATGCCCGCATGGTTCTATCACAAGCGGTTGTAGCACGCGATACCGCACTGCCGAGGGTTGCATGTGCCTCCGAAAAAGCGCCCTCTTCTATCAGTCTTTTCACTGGCTTTACCGTTTCTTCCACCCGCTCGAATTCTGGCATTCCCGTGGCCTTCAAAGCTAATGCGGTCTCGGTGGATAGAGCGTCAAAGAACGCGAACATTACTTTTTTCGCGCCCTCTAATTCATCTCCCTGTAGCGTTTCTAATACCTGCAGCATCTTAGAGCAGACGATCAGCGCGGATTTTATCCGCTCTGCAAATTGGTAACCTATTATCTCCTTTTTCATCATAATCACGAGTTACCTTTACCACAGCAATTTAAAAAACTTTTTGTTGCACCGTAATAAATGGGTAGGCATGCCATCAACAATATTAGTCGGGGGATTTTTTGGTGACGAGGGAAAAGGGAAGATTATCGCGTATCTTGCAAAGCATGACAAGCCGGACGTGGTTGCGCGAGGCGGTGTAGGACCCAATGCGGGGCATACGGTAATAGAAGAAAGGACAAGATATGCATTGAGAATGGTTCCTTCAGGATTGGTGTGTAAATCTGCACGGCTTCTTATCGGCGCCGGCGTATTGGTTGATCCCAGAGTGCTAAGAGGCGAAATAGAGTCTTTTGGGCTGCAGGGACGCGTGGGCGTGGACCGGCGTTGCGGCATTATAGAGCTGGAGCATATTGAAGCGGACAAGAGTGACGCGCATTTAAAGGGTAAAATAGGCTCCACGGGCACTGGATGTGGCCCTGCGAATTCAGCGCGAGTATTGAGGAAGGCAAGACAGGCAAAGGATGTAAAGGAGCTTGAGGAGTTCCTTTGTGACGTGCCGGTGGAAATAAATGAGGCGTTGGACCGTGGAAAGGGGGTGCTGGTAGAAGGTACGCAAGGGTTTGGTATTTCTTTGCTCTACGGGACTTACCCGTTCGTTACTTCTAAAGACACAACTGCCTCACAGATGGCTGCTGATGTGGGCATAGGTCCTACACGAGTAGATGATGTCATCGTTGTATTCAAGTCATTTCCAACGCGAGTGGGTGAAGGGCCATTTGAAACGCAGATGACGGAAGAGAAAGCGGCGGAATTGCATATCGAGGAGTACGGTACGGTTACAAGGCGAAAAAGACGAATAGGAATGTGGGACGGAAAAATGGCTGCGTACTCTGCAATGATAAATGGCGCGACTATGATCGCATTGAGTGGTGTGGACAGGTTAGACGTGTCATGCAGAGGTGTAAAGGAGTACGAGGAGTTGAGCAAAGAGATAAAGGATTTTGTAGCTCAGGTTGAACGGGACATGCAAGTGCCAGTGAAATTGATCTCTACGGGACCTGAACTCTCGGAGATAGTGGATCTGCGGGAGAAAAAATAGGAAGGCTTCTTTTATATCATGCGCGTAACATAAATGAATTATGGACAGTGAAAGGTTGCGAAGATACATCGACAAGATAGAGCACATAGAAGAGCGGATTGAGGATATAAGAACGTGGTTAAATGAGAGAGAAGATATCAAGGAGATGGACAAGAAAACGCGCCTTGCAGTTTATAAAGCCATGCAAGAAGTGGTCGAAGCGTCAACAGATATAGTCGCAATGATTTTAAAAGACGAAGGTAAGTTACCGAAAGATGATTATACGAATATAGAAAAGATATTTGAGTTAAATATAATAGATAGAAGTGTAAAAGAAGCGTTAAATGAAGCAGATGGTCTGAGGAATAGGTTGGTTCATGAATACAACGAGCTGAACGATGAAATAGCCTTAGAATCAATACAGAGTCTTTTAGTGCAGATAGAGGAATTTGTTGAAGCTGCTGTGAAGAAATGGCTGAAAGAGAGAGAATAGAAGCGGATTTCGCATTTCTGGCAGAGGACGAAAGGATACTCGCAGTCCTTTTGTTCGGCTCCAGCGCAAAAGAGGAAGCAGATGAAAGGAGTGATTGGGATATCTGCATAGTTGCACCGGAAATAAGAGATACAGGTGATATGAGAGCGGTTTTGAGAAAAATTTATGAGAATGTAGATGTGAGGGGAAAAAGATATGATACATGGCTATTTGAGGAGCTTCCGCTATACATGAAGGTTCAGGTTATCGAGAACCATAAAATAGTATTTTGCAGGGATTTACCCTCGCTTTACGAATATTTCTATTTTTACAGGAAGTTATGGGGTGACCAAAAGCATAGACAGGAATTGAACAAAGAGGAATTGATGTTAATTCTTGAGAAGATGTGAATTTCCAGTTATAGGGAATAATTTGAGCTTTTTGAAGATAGAATAGCAGTCATTTCCTATGGAGACAAACCTTAGTGTAAAAGAAAAAAATCGAAACGCTTATAGTGCATTTTGATTAACTTCACTTTCCCTTCAAACCTCTGAATATTTTTGGAGTGTTTATTATAGGTACCCGTTTTTTTTTCAAAATCCTCTACAGCCTTAAACCCTTCTTTTAACTCAACCCCACAACACCTCTTCAGCGGCCTTCTTCACTTCCGCTCTGTACTTCTCCGGCGTATAGACCCCGATTTTATAAATCTCCTGGAACGCCCGGCTGAGCATTGACACAAGCGATGAGACTTCCCGTAAACTCTTGAACTCATTCCCAACAACCACTTTCGCTGCACTCTCTTCTAACTCCTCGCCTTCGCGACTTTGGAAATCCAGTAAGACGTATTTTTTATTACGTCCATAGCTCAATCGCGGGAATCCAGCCATCGTATTCTATTCCATTCGCATCAAACTTTCTTTTAAAAAGAAACTTTCATGACCCAAGGGGACACCCATGAGCATGAAAATGAGTGCATCACATTTTAGTACCAAAACTTTACTAACAACTTTTTTTTACCTCCGGTAAAAAACATTGACTAAAAATATAGTCTAATAGCGGGAATCCAATCATCGTATTCCTCGCCATTGGCGTCTATGAATTCCTCGCATGTAATTAAACCACCATCTAAAGTTGTGTGATTTTGCTTGTGAATTATCTGCGGATATGAGCCCGTTATGAGAGTGTAGTTGTACATTTCATCTTTTAAAAGTGTGAACGGCTCACCAAAAGAGATATTGTGCCAATCGCTAACGTAGCCGTTCCAAGTTGCTGTCACATTCCAATCGGTAATATTCCAAAGCCTTACGTATTCTGAATGCCCCCCTGTGCCTAAGCAGGGATATGTGTACATTTTATTTGCAATAATGTCATGCGAAGGTGTTATTGTTCCATTATGCGTGCCGGATATGCTTGGATAAGGATTTTCTGGTTGTCCTGTGTCAAATCCCCAGCTATTATACCAGTCATAAAGAAACACACCAGTATAAAACTCGGCTACGTCTTCATTTTCGGTGATCAGACCTGCTTCCCTGTTGTTTCTCGGACTGTACTCGTTCCAATTGATGCTTGAGATCAAAACTTCACTGCGATCAATAATCACACCTTTGTTGTGTGTTTTGTTGAGCCCTGTTCTTTCAATGTCAATAAATTTGGCATCTAAGTTAAGCCCTTCGTCTGCGGCAATGCCCCTGACATAATCAATTGTAGCCTGGTTTGACTCAAGACTGTATGTTGGGTTTAACAATATCTTCACTTCACAGCCTCTCCTCGAAGCATTGATCACAGCCTCTAAGAACGGATTGGGTTTTGGATCAGCAGGTGAGCCCCACTCTTTGATATAAAGCTGCTCCACATAAACGGAATTTTTTGCTCTTTTTATCATCCCGATAATAGATTTCGTTTGCATCAATGCGGTATCAGGAGCTAAGATGGGAGTAATATAAAACTCGCCAGAAATAATTTCGCGGTCAAACGGATGCGAGTAATTGCCAGTCGGGACTGTGCGATTTGGCACGAAATCAAGAGGCGGGCAGCCATATTTATTCCCGTAGATCGAATCGT
>DAOUYX010000077.1 GCA_030665925.1 Methanosarcinales archaeon
TAGAGTATAAAATCTTTTTCGCATTCATTACAAATTTGATAACAGCGTTTATGAAGTTGAAAGCAGCTTTGGGGGAGGTATTAGATGAAAACGCGCTGGCTAAGCTGATAAAATCGTACGACCTCCTTGGTGATATAATCATCATAAGGATCCCTCCCGCCTGGATTATATTCAAAACGGGAGATTATCGCAGAAGCGCTTCACGCGATTTATCCACGGGTGCGAACCATCGCCGCTGTTCCTCTCTATTCTCATACCGATGAGCTTTTTAGAACTCGCGACTTGGAAGTGATATGGGGAAAGGAGAGCTTGAAAACCACGTACAGTACAGAGAAAGTGGCTGCGTCTTCAAAGCTGACCTTGAGCACATATTCTTATCACCTCGACTCGCATATGAGCGGATGCGTATTGCTAAGAAGGTCTTTCCAGGCGAAACGATAATAAATATGTTCGCAGGTGTAGGCTGCTTCTCCATTCTCATAGCGAAGGTACAACCCCGAACGAAGATTTATTCCATTGATGTGAATCCGCACGCGTATGAATACATGAAAGAGAATGTGACATTGAACAAGGTTGAAGGGAAGGTGATACCCATTCTCGGCGACGCAAAAGAAGAAGCGGAGAAGTTGGAAGGTGTTGCGGATCGCATTCTCATGCCGTTGCCGGAACAGGCGCATGCGTTCCTGCCATCAGCGGTAAGGGCATTACATTTGGATAAGGGCGGAGCAGTGGGAGGAACAGGAGTACGAGGCGTGATACATTTACGCTGTTTCTACGGGAAGGAAAGATGAGGCTTTATTTGAGCTTCCCTTTAAAAGAGCGGAAGATACTATCGCTTTTGCCTTTGGCAGCTCTGTACGAATAGGACTGGAAGAGAAGAGGATTGTGCGTTCAGTTGCACCCTGAAAATATCATGTGGTTCTGGATTTGCGTGTAGTGTAGAGATGATGAGATGACCCAGATTGCCCGGTTCAGGGATTTTATCAAATAGTAGTACGCGTATTTTCTACTGATAATGGTGCTACAAATCAGTTCGTAGCCGATCTTTAACGCAAACTATATGCTAAATAAAATTCTTTCAACTCTTGTCGGATGAGTGGTATGCAAACGAACGAACTCACGCTTTCAGGAACAGTTGTATGGGGCGATGATTTTGAAGCGAAGGACGGGTATGTCGTAATTGAGAACGGAGTGATAAAGGAAATTGGTGAGGGAAAAAGAAAGACAGAAGCAGCGATAGAAGGCATCATCGTACCCTCTTTCGTCAATGCGCATACGCACATCGGCGATTCGGTAGCAAAAGAACCTGATTTTATGCCACTTGAGAAGTTAGTGGGTCCGGGAGGGTTTAAGCATAGGATATTAGTTAAAACTCCTTACGAAACGCTGGTTTCCGCGATGAGCGATACCATTGAGGACATGTTTGCCACCGGGACACAAATGTTTGCGGACTTTCGAGAAGGTGGCGTTTTAGGTGTGAGTGCATTAAAGGCGGCATTACGTTTAACAGGCGAGAATGAGCGGTTACGCGCAAAGATATTTGGCAGACCTGCTGATGGAACCGGAACTGAAGCTATTAACGAACTTTTCGGAACGGTAGATGGGATAGGCATGAGCAGTGTCGCAGACTATCCAGTGGAAGATGTCAATTCGATAGTAGTGGAGGCGAAGCGAAGGAAGAAAATGTTCGCACTCCACGCCGGTGAACGGAACGCTGAAGATGTAAAGGGTGCGATAGAACTGGAGCCCGATTTCATCGTGCATCTTCTAAACGCATCGCCGCAGGACTTCAAGAAAATGCAAGACAAGGACATAGCTGCTGTCGTGTGCATTCGGGCCAATCTGGTAACTGGTTTGGGATTGCCGTCGTTACGGCAGATGCTCGAAGCAGGATTAACAGTAGGCGTCGGTACCGATAACGTAATGCTCAATTCCCCTGATATGTTTTCTGAAATGGAATTCATCTCGAAGATCTTTCACCTTGAAGCAAGAGAGATGTTGAAGATGTGCACGCTTAATTCCGCTCGGGTGCTGAAGGAAGCGGAATCAGTGGGGTCAATAGAAGAAGGGAAAAAGGCGAATTTAGTGGTAATACGAACAGACACACCGAATATGCGAAACGTGCAAAATCCGATAAAAGGGGTGGTGAGGAGAGCGACACGTAACGACATAGCGGCAGTGGTATACGAAGGAAAGGTGGTGAAGTAATTTATTGGGTGGTTAGGCAGCAAAGTATATTATTTATATTCATCTGAAGGTTAGAAAGTAATAAAAATGACTGGGGAGAATTTTGAAAAAAACCCCAGCGTTTCTTTCGCCCGATAGTGGGTGATATGTACGATAACAGGAGCGAACGAGGCGGCAGACCAAACATAGATGAGGTAGTAATGGTCAAGCTGCTCGTGCTCCAGCAGTGGTACGGGCTATAAATCCGATCCGGAACTCGATAAGCAGGCTGTGGATCGGCTCTCGTTCAAGAAGTTTCTCGGATTTCCAGAGGGCATTCCCGATTTGCGGAATCTCAGAATCAGCAAGAAGAGAGCGCCCGTTGAGCGGCACTACGCAGTAATTAAACTGGTATTCAACGCCGGACACGTACTGGTTACTACGGTGTCGAGGCGCACGTCAAGATGATCTTTACCGCCGTTGGCTTTAACCTCTATCAGCTATATGCACACTCAGAAAGAAAGGAGTCGTATAGCATAGTTACCAATTTTAGCGTTTTCGCCCGCTGTAGGAAATGGGCCCGATGCGATTCGAACGCATGACCTCCGCCGTGTCAAGGCGACGTCATTCCAACTAGACCACGGGCCCCCTCCTCGCTCTTTTAGGATCGTATTTCCACAGCGGTAAGTAACACTGGTAACTAACCGTAACCTGCTTTCTAATATTCTTTATATTTTATATTATACAATACATTTGCTATTTTAAAAAATAAAAAGGAAAGGAAAGGCAAAGAAAATGCACGGTGGTTTTAGAAAGGGGGGAGGCTTGAATCCCAAGAAGTTAAGCCAGCAAATGAAACAGATGGGCATAAGCTTGGAAGAGCTGAGCGATGTGGAGGAAGTCGTGATAAAAACCGCGGATGCTGAGCTCGTTTTTGAGGAGGCCGTCGTTACCGTTATGGACGCACAGGGGTCGAAGATGTATCAAATAACCGGCACACCGGTAAAACGCCCTCGGACTGAATCGGAACCAGAGGTGAGTATCTCTCAAGAGGACGTGGAAATAGTGGTGGAAAAGGCTGGGTGCAGCGAGGCAGAAGCGAAAGCTGCATTAACCGAAACGAAAGGTGATTTAGCTGAGGCGATATCCCGGCTCTCTGAGTAAGTAAAGAATGAACTTAATTCAGCCGAAACGCATTGGGATCGTATGTAAAGGTAGAGATGAGGATGTATTCGTATTAGATAAGCTGCTTGAACCCGTAGAGGAGCGTGTTGAGATTATATTCGACGAAGCAACAGCACATAAGCTCCAAAAGCGCGGTGTGAAAATAGAGGAGATGAATGTGGATCTTCTGATCTGCATTGGCGGCGATGGCACAATTCTACGGACACTTCACGCATTAAAAAGTCCTACGCCGGTATTAGGAATAAACATGGGTGCAATCGGTTTCTTAGCGGAGGTGCAGCCAGAAAACAGCGTTTCTACACTCACAAACCTATTAGAAGAAGGGTTTGAGGTCGAGCGGAAAGAGCGGCTTTCCGTAGCGATAAACGGTAAAACGGCAAAGATGCCGTATGCGATGAATGAAGTAGTCGTGATAACGTCGAAACCCGGGAAGATGCTCCATTTCACTATCTTCCTCGATGGTGAAGAGTTAGAGCGGTTACGAGCAGATGGTGTTATCTTCGCAACGCCCACTGGAAGCACTGCGTATGCAATGAGTGCGGGCGGACCCATAGTAGACCCAAAGGTGAATGCCACCATAATCGTGCCTATTGCACCTTTTAAACTTGCTGCGCGACCCACGGTCGTTGATATAAACAGCGAGATAAGTTTGGAACTCCTGGAGATGAAGGATGCTGAGCTGGTCATAGACGGGCAGTTTTACCGGGCGATAGGAAGAGAAGAAAGGATTAGCATTACGCGGGGCGAACCTGCTCTTTTCGTGAAAGTATGGGACAAACATTTTTTAAAGCTTCGTGACAAATTACGGAGTGAGGAAGAAAAAGAAAATGCAAAAAATATCGGCACTGAAGTTGAGTAACAAACGGGTTGTGGACTCAGAAGGTAGTGAGATGGGCATGTTGCATAATATAGTGGCAGATGCGGGAACGGGTATGCTGAGGGAACTCGTGGTTAAACCCGCCGAGGAGCTTGACACAAGCAGATTCAAAAAGGAGGGTGATTATATCTTTATACCGTTTGACGCGGTCAGGGCGATAAAGGACGTTATCGTAGTGGACAGTGAGAAGATGCGTACACGGGCGTGACGGGATTTGAACCCGTGATTTGCAGCTTAGGAGGCTGCCGCCATATCCTAACTAGGCCACACGCCCTGTCTTGTCTGTCAAAATTTTTATTCCAGGAGAATAAAGAGCGGGTTATTCAAGAAAAGCTTTTTCTTCTCGAATATTGGAGACTTTACTGAGGTTTCAGTCAGCACTTCTTAGTATGACGACATTGCAAAAGAGCGTGGAAAAGGCAGCAAAGATAATCAACGGGCACGAATACGCGCGGGTAATCTCGCATTACGACGCAGACGGAATAACCTCCGCGGGGATTATCTGTAACGCCTTACTTCGGAGAGGTATACAGTTCCACGCGACGATTGTACACAAACTGGAGCGCGCTTTTATTCAAGGATTGAATGAAGAACTCATCATCATTTGCGATATGGGCACCGCGCAATCTGACTTGCTATCAGAGTATCTTGTTAAGGATACGGACGTGGTAATCATAGACCATCACGCTCCTTCAACTTCAGTTCCAGTATTTCACGCATCCGCCTCCTCAGTCCTCATAAATCCTTGCTGCCTCAGCGACGCGGAGGAAAAGCGCGAGCTGACAAACGAGCGAGGTAGCACAATTTGCGCTGCGGGACTCTCTTATCTCGTGGCACGGCGCATGTCGTCGGGCGACGATACGGGTAACGTAGACCTTGCAGGACTTGCTATAGCGGGGACATTAGGCGATAAACTGGAGTTCAATACCGGAATAAACAGAATGATTCTGGATGAGGCAATTCAAGAAGGTGTTATTTCGGTTAAAAAAGGGCTGAAGCTCGGCAATGGTAAAATACGGGATTTGATTCTTTTCGCCACCGATCCCTATATCCCGCTCGCGGGTAAGGTAGAATGGGTAAGTGCATTTTTGGATAAGGAGAGTATAGACGGCGATAATAATTTAAGCGATTTAACGGGGGAAGAGGAAGGAAGATTGACCAGTGCGTTGTTATCGCTATTACGAGAATCGCAAGCCGATATAAGCGACGACGCTTTGGTTGGAACCACGTACAATCTCCATTCTGAGGTGATACGGGACGGGCGAGATTTTATGAGAATGGTGGATGCGTGCGGGCGACTGGGTAAATCGGGGATTGGCATAGGATTGTGCCTGCGTGAGAAGAAATTGATAGAAGAAGCGACCTCGCTATACGTAAGTATTCAAACCAAACTCGTTTCTGAGTTGAATAGAATAGACCGCGAGGAGGCTGCGATAAAAGAGCTACAGAATATCTTCTATTTCTTCGTACAGGAGAGTGGGGTAACGGGCACTTTAGCTGGAGTAGTAGCGGACTATGTGTGCACGAGTAAGCCGGTAATTGTGTTAAACAAGAAAGACAGGGTAGAGGAAGGAAAGAAGGCGGAAACGAAAATATCCGCACGATGTAATAAGAAACTGCTGTCAATATCGGGGGGAATAGACCTCGCTAAGGCGCTGGAGAAAGCATCTGGGGAAGTAGCTGGTTTTGGCGGGGGGCATCCCGTTGCGGCTGGAGCATCCATTCCAGAAGGCTCGGAGGAGAAATTCATAGCAACTCTTGATACAATCATAGGTAAGCTGAAAGGAAAAAAATCGTAAGGGCTCACAACCAATTTACAAGTCATTCATCAGATATTTTACCCGCCGTTAAGTAAAGTTAGAAGGTTACACATTGAGATATTTCTTCTTTTAATTATCCGTGTCGAACGCGCAGACAGATTTTTCGGACTGCTTGCCATATTGTTTGCACCCGATGTTACTCCCGACGATGAGGAGAAGGGACTCTTAAAGGAGGTGGCTGGTGACATAGCCTTTGATCTCCACGATATGGAGATGGAAGAAGAAGCCATAGAAACTTCCGAAGGAATAATGTGGATTAGCACAAGTAAAGGCGTTTCCCTTCCTACCGGACGTGTATCTTATATGAAAGACTTCGCGATGAATATCGCCGGGTATTTCGCACCGGTGAAATACTTGTTACCAGGGAAGATACCTATCTTTGAGAAGGAAAAGGTTATCCAAGTCGTCACCGTCATACGTGACATCACCGAGCGGTTACGGTCGCCGCTTGTTACCATTCAAGGATTCACCGACATGGTCCAAACCGATTTAGCACAGAATGAAGTAGAAAAAGCAGCTACAAAAATGGACCGCCTTTTTAGTGGTACACTGGAACTCTCTCGCATCGGGCGTATATCGAATCCGCCGGAGGATGTGCCGTTTGGCGAAATCGTCAGGAAGCACTGGAGCAGACCGCTGGTGAAATAATGTCAAAGCATATTGAAGTTTTCGTAGCTGAGGACTTCCTGTTCTATACGGAGGACAGGAGTGGCAAGGGCACGGGTGCCGGATTAGCAATCGTGAAACGAATCGTTCGGGCAATGGTTTGTTTGGTCTCATCTCAAAGCTTTGAGATAATGCCGCATAAAAGTTACAAAACTCTTAATACTCCAAAAGGCGATACTTAAAATAGAGAAAATGTTCACGGACAAGCAGAAGCGAGTATTTATTATCGGGCACAAAAATCCCGATTCCGATTCCATCTGTTCTGCTATTGGCTATGCGTACCTCAAGAATATTGTGGATAAGAAATACCTCTATGTTCCTGCTAGGGCGGGTGATTTGAATAGCGAAACGAAATTTGTGCTTGAAAAATTCAACTTTGA
>DAOUYX010000121.1 GCA_030665925.1 Methanosarcinales archaeon
CCCGGAGAAGGATAAATCCATTCCCTTTACTATGTACGGCATATAAATATATTTAGAGGCTTTGGACGCCAATTCCTCTATCTTTGGACCTCCGGGATGGCTGAGCCCGAGGTAACGCGCGAATTTATCCAACGCATTCCCTATGCCGATGTCCAGCGTTTCGCCTAACACGCGGTATCGTCCGGAACGGTATGCCAATACCTGCGAGTTTGCGCCACTCACGTATAATACCACCGGATCTTTCGCGCCACACTGCCATCTTCCGACCTCTATATGGGCGATGCAATGATTAACGCCGATTAACGGTATTTTTAACGAGATAGAGAGCGCTCGCGCTGCTGTAGCCACGGTTCTAAGGCATGGACCCATACCCGGTCCTTGTGAGAATGCGATTGCGTCTATACTGGCTAATGAGAACTCTTCTTCCTCTTCTTTTGCGCTCCGTAAAGCTCGTGAGACTACGTCTTTGAGTTCGGTTGCATGATGCTGTGCCGCTTCTCGTGGATGAATCCCCCCGTATTTAGGCTTATATGTTGATTCCGCTTCGGATAGCACGCTCTCTTCGCTGACTAATGCAGCGCTGAGGTTCCATGCCGTTCCTTCAAGACCAAAAATAAGCGTCATTTTTTGTTCTTCGATTGCAGTTATACCTAACGTATCCCCTCAGTACTTAGAGTAAATATGGTTAAATTTAAGTATTTTCGTGTTCACCTTTAACTACATAGAGAGGATCCAATGAAAGAGGAGAGCTATGACGTTGTCGTGGTAGGTGCAGGGCCTGCGGGCAGTGTAACTGCGAGAACCGCTGCGGAAAAGGGATTAGATGTTCTGTTAATCGAACGGAATCTTGAGATCGGCGTGCCTGTGAAATGCGGTGAGGGCGTAAGCAGAGAAATAGAGCAGTTCGTTGAGATTGATTCCCGATGGATATGTGCCGAGCCGGAAGGGTTTGTCACCTACGGTCCTGGCGGCACGCGGGTGGCATTATTGACTGAAGGATCAGAAACAGTGGGCTATGTGCTTGAAAGGCGGCTATTTGATAAGTTCCTTGCACAGCAAGCTGCGCACGCAGGTGCGGAAGTGCGTGTTAAGACGCGGGCGTATGATGCCATCAAAGAAGACGGATATGTAAAGGGTGTGTATGCAAACTCTGCGGGTGAAGATATTAGTATTCGTGCGGACGTCGTTGTTGGTGCGGACGGCGTGGAGTCACGTGTTGGCAGATGGGGCGGTATTGACACAACACTGCCACTGGCAGACGTTGCAACCTGTGCACAGTTCCTTATGTGCAACGTTGAGGTGAACAACTATTTTGAAAATATCTTTGATCCTGAGATCGCACCAAAGGGGTACGCCTGGATATTCCCTAAGGGTGAAGATTGCGCAAATGTGGGACTGGGGTTAGGCGGCGATGTTTCTGGTGATCACCATCGTGCACGCGATTATCTGCATGCATTTGTGAATGATAAGTTCCCGGAGGGGAAGGTACTGACAGAGATGTATGGTGCGGTGCCCTTGAGCGGGCCAGTGTACGAAACGGTAGCAAATGGGCTGATTTTAGTTGGTGATGCGGCACGGCACGTCAATCCTATCACGGGCGGCGGCATTTTACAAGCGATGCAGGGTGGCGCAATAGCGGGAGATGTCATTGCAAAAGCGGTGCGTGAAAAGAACGTTTCGAAGCGACGATTGATGGAATACGAGAAGAGATGGAAGCGAGATTTTGGTAAGGTTTTGGAAGTAGGAATGAGGATCAAGAACATCGTGTTAAACTTGAACGACGAGGACTCCATAAAGTTCTTCCGCCTCTTATCCGGAGATATAAAGCTGAAGGAGTTCACTGAACGAGCGTTAGTGAAAGAAATGATAAAGAAGAATCCGCGGATACTCATCAGCCTTGTAAGGATGATCTTTTAATCTACAGAGGATTTTAGTGGAAATGGGTAAAATGAAAATGCAAAAATTCAATTTGCATGAACTATCCGAACAATTCACCGAAGCGTGGTCGCCGCGAGATATAGTAACGATAAACGATTTTGTGATTCGTGCTGCCAAGTTTGACGGTGCGTACCACTGGCATAAGCATGATGAAGAGGATGAACTGTTTCTTGTGTTCAAGGGCAGAATAAAGATTCAAACAGAAAGCGGTGACATCGTTCTCGAGCAGGGTGAAGGTGTCAAAATTCCAAAGGGTGTAGAGCATCGGCCAGTTGCGCCTGAACCAGCATTTGTGCTTATGTTCGAGCCGGTGAAGTTGAAAAGTAGAGGGGACTAACGCAGTATAAACAGTAGTTTTACAGATGTTGGGGATTGTCCTATAATTAGATATTTTGCGAAAAGGAATGCTTATTTTTGGTTATGACAGCCTACTAGTCTCTCTACAAGTTAGTTTTGGAATAAATTAATAACCTCCAAATTACCATGATAAATTCATGGTTGGAATAAAAATTGGGGAGGAAGAAATAAAATTTCTCAGGGAGTTTGTGAAAAAGGGACGGAAAAGCGCAAGAGAGCTAACCAGAGCACGCATTCTGCTACTGGCGAACCAGCAAAAAAGGGATACCGAAATAGCAGAAATATTAGGTATCGGTAGGAACACCGTTTGGAGAACCCAAAAAAGATACCGTGAAGAAGGTCTTCAAAGCGCCCTGACAGAGAAACCAAGGCCGGGGCAACCCCAAAAATACACCGAAAGACACAAAGCAGAACTCATAGCGCAGGCATGCACTAAATCGCCTGATGGAAGCAAGAGATGGTCGCTCACGTTGCTCACGGAAGAGATGAGGAAGAAGGAAGGGTTTGAAACAATAAATCGGGAAAGTGTCAGGCTCATTTTAAAAAAAGCCAAACAAAGCCTTGGTTGAAAAGGATGTGGTGCATTCAGACGATTGATGCAATATTCAGAGCGTGCATGTACGACGTCCTTGACCTGTATGAAGAACCGTACGACCCGAAAAGACCTATCGTCAATCTTGACGAGAAACCAAAGCAGCTTCTCGGCGAGAAGAGAATATCCATCCCCATGAAGCCGGGAAGCCCTGAAAAATACGATTATGAATACGTCAGGAACGGTACGGCAAACATATTCGTAGCAGTCGAATTCAAGGCAGGAAAACGTGTGACGCAGGTCACAAAAAGAAGAACGATGAAGGATTTCGCACTGTTCGTGAAGATACTCGTTGACGAATACCCGGATGTCGAAGTCATCCGGCTGGTCACCGATAACCTCAATACCCACAAAGAAAAGGCATTCTATGAGACGTTCAGCAAAGAAGAGGCAGAAAGAATCCTGAGCAAAATTGAATTCCACTACACACCAAAGCATGCAAGCTGGCTCAACGCTGCGGAAATCGAAATCAATGTAATGGACATCGAATGCACTGGCAGGCGGATCGGTGACGAGGAAACACTGACCCAAGAAGTCAAGGCATGGACCAAAAGAAGGAATGATCAAGGAAAGAAGATCGACTGGAAGTTCACGAAGGAGAAGGCTGATAAGAAGTTGTCCAAGTATTATGTTCCATAATTAAATTGCCGTGACGCTAGCAGTAACTGAAGATCAGGATAGCGTCCGTTACGTTCATGTGAAACATAGATCTTTAATTTGAGGGAAGGGAAAACTCCTTTCTTCACTTCAGCTCGCACATTATCTATTCTCGCATTCATCTATATTCCTCCGTCATTGACTACATGGCATAAATTACATAAAAGCTTTTCGATTGCGTATTTTGTTGTTCTATTTAAAAATGAAGGTTATAAGCGGGCAGGCGATCTATGTGCTCTGGCTGAGAGAGATGAAAGGTATGTGGCGCGCGAAGAGCAGAGTGGTTGGCACGTTAGGAATGCCAATATTCCTACTCGCATTTCTTGGTTTGGGTTTTGGACGGGCGTCAATACCGGGAATGCCAGAGGGAGTGAGTTATATTGAGTATCTCACGCCGGGGATAATAGGAATGAGCATGCTTTTCAGCTCGGTATTCGCGGGTATTTCCGTTCTCTGGGATAAGGAGTTCGGGTTTCTGAAGGAGGTGATGGTAGCGCCAGTCTCACGACTTTCCATCGTCTTAGGTAGAACCGCAGGTGGCTCGACTACGTCCTTACTGCAAGGGATTATGATCTTGGGATTGAGCACGTCGTTGGGCTTCAAAATTGTAGGCGTGATTCCTGTTATCGGTGCTGTACTCTTCATGTGCCTGATTTCATTTACGTTCGTTGGATTGGGATTGGTCTTTGCATCGGTTATGCGGGACATGCATGGATTCCCATTGGTGATGAACTTCGTAGTAGTACCGATATTTCTGCTATCCGGCGCGTTATTCCAGATCCAGGCGTTGCCTTCATGGCTTATCCCTGTTTGTTACATAGACCCGTTAACCTACGGTGTGGACGGTTTAAGAGTTGTATTGCTCGGCGTAGGAGCATCAGAATTTTCTATGCTACTCGATTTCTTGGTAATCTCCGCAATTTCTATTGGCATGTTGAGCATCGGTTCTTATTTATTCGAGCGGACCGAGGTGGAACGGTGATTAAATCTTTTTACTTTGTACGCACTACAACTACAACAATAACTAACTGTGCTTCCTGATGTAAATGTAAGCAGAGTACGGAAAAAAGCATGTATCCATCTGATCTGGCATCGAGAATAAGCGAATGGATAAGGGAACGAGTGAATGAGGCAGGTGCTCAAGGCGTGGTCTTGGGAATGAGTGGCGGGCTCGACTCATCCGTCGCCGCAGTGTTATGTAAAAACGCGTTTCCCGATACCACGCTTGGTTTGATAATGCCCTGCGTTTCACGTAAAGAAGATGTAAAGCATGCGAAGATGGTCGCCACTCAGTTGGGAATAGAGACGAAGGAGATAGACCTTTCTCAGATCTTTACCGTCTTATTAAAGAGATTAGAAGTCGAAGAGCGAGAGAACGATGGCGATGCGAAAAGAACAATAGATAAAGATATAAATGTAGAGATCGCAGTTGCTAACCTCAAACCGCGTCTCAGGATGATTTGCCTTTATTACTTCGCCAATAAACGTAACTATCTGGTAGTAGGTACAGGGAACAAGAGCGAGCTATCT
>DAOUYX010000029.1 GCA_030665925.1 Methanosarcinales archaeon
CACCAATCCCTGCTCCTTTCCCCGCACACGCTTGAAATAGTCCACAAGCTCATCCACCGAAAGCCTGCCTATAACCGCGAGTTCGTCAAATCCGCGCATAAACGCCATCTCATCTTCCTTAAACCCATGCTCAGGACTTCGCTCTCCATTGTCCAAGAACGGAACCACTAACTTCAACTTCGCCATCGCTATATTCGCTTCCAAAAACTCGTTGGTCCCACCTTCGAGATAAAACCGCCCGTAATATTCTTCTTCTATTCTCGAAATCTCATCCCACCACTGCCTCCGTCTGTATTCCGGCAGCCTTTTCAACTGCTCCAAATCCATCTCCGGACTCGCTATCGCTTTCGGCAGCTTGTTCATCCGTTCTAAATCCTCTATTCCCATCCCCATCTTTTTCCCCTCCCAGGCATACACATCTCAAATGCTATCGTATTATATCTAACAGTATTTAAAACTTTCGGTTTTTTTACGTTTGTCATTTTGGAAATTATCATTAACGTTTACCCCAAGATCGCGGTCCTGACTCTCTGTGTTCTCTGCGTGCTCCGCGGTAAACATGTTCACCACCATTATTCCCCCTCCAATTCTACATCAAAATAAGAGAAATCCCCCACCAATTCCTCTTTTAACGATCTTGACGCATCTTCTATCCCTTCCAAACGAATATCCCCATAAGTTGTCTCTCCTCTCTCTTCTCTTAAAACGACTTTTACGTTCACCCCACCTTTACCTCTCCTCGTGTACACCCCGTATTCCATCTCGGAAAAATTGTCACTGAGATACCGGTGCTCCCTGAGAACGGCGTTCTTCTTGCTAAAAATGAAACTGATAAGTCGCTCCACAGACTTTATATCATCCTTAAAAGTCACTTTTAAACTTTCAACACTCTTTTCCGGCTCTATTTTCTCTACTTCCGCTTTGTATGTCTCGACTCTTCCCGCGCTTATCTTTGAGTATAATTCATCAAGAAAATCGCTTATGTTATCCCCGTCTAAATCAGCCTTTACAACTATCGCTTTCACTTCAGATACCTTTCCTTTCCTCTCCGCTTCCCACTTGTCAATAACGTACCGCACCCGCTTCTTCTCCGTGTCGTCTGCGCAATCCATGACGATGAAGTGTGTTGTCATTGCTAAATTACATCTTAATCGGTCATAGTATATAAAGCATTAGTATTTTTTACGATAGTATTATGAGACTCCTGTTACCGCTAAACCATTTTCTATGAAGCATGCATCGAAAAAAACCGAAAGCTTTTTATGCAGACATTCAAAACGTTCATTTCATGAGTGCGGATATGTTGTTGCTATCAGCCCTTGCAGGCATCGCCGTAGTATTTGCCTTGGGGGTTTTATTAAGCAAAGATAATTTTTATTCCGCTCTGTACATGTCCGTAACGCTGGTTTTTGTGGCGACCATTTACGCTTTTTTTAACCTCCAACCGGTTTTCGTTTTGATTGCATTTGTCTTCGTGGGCGCAATTGGCATCGTAACGGTGGCGCTTGCGGCGACTTATAGATCCGAACCTGAAAGGCAAGTTTCAGGGTTATGGGCGGTGCCCGTGGCTATAACCGCTTTTTTCATAATCCTCGCTATCGTCTGTTATCCGGTGTTCCATCCGCAACCGGTGTCTTCCAGCGTGATTGAATTTGAATTGATGAATTTTCTACCCGTTACCGAATACCTCTTACTCGTTTTATTCCTGATCTCGCTCGTTATACTACTACTGTTATCGGTTCTAAAAATAGGGATAGGAGAGAGAAGCTAAATGCCTGCGATTGATCTAATAAGCTTATCGATAATTTATGCCACGTCTTTTGCAATTTTACTCATCGGGTACCTTGCTGCGGTTTCAAGCAAAGATGTAATCAGACTTCTTATATCGCTGGAGATGATGTTCGGTGCTATTTTTATGGCTTTGATTCCGCTCTTCTCTATTGCTCATCTCGCTACTACCGCATTTGGTCTCGCACTCATCACTATCTTCGCGAGCAGCGGCGAACTTTTAATCCTGATTTCAGCGATTGCCATACTTGACCAGCGGAAGAAGGACATTCACACCAGCGCTATCACCATAGGGGGCGATAAACTATGATATTCTTCTATTTCTTGCTCCTACCCCTGATTGTAACACTTATAGTCCTTTTCCTGAGACCAAAAAGTGCCACTTGTTTGGCTGCCTTCTCCTTCATCATTCCCTTCTTCTACATTTTACACTGCCTTTTGAGTGGTATCTCCGAAACATTCCACATTATGGATTTCGGCGCGCCCGTAGGCGAGATTTATATGTTCTCCGACGGCGTGTCAAATGCATTCGGGCTTGCTATCTGTGCTGTTTCTGCAATGGTTGCTTTCTTCTCTTTACCTTACATGCAAAGCAGATTGGAAGAAATGAACCTCAATATAGAAAATGAATACCGTAAATACGCGTTCCTGTATTGTCTCTTTGCAACTTCTATGCTGTGGCTCGTTTATAGTGGTAGTCTCGTATTCGTTTACACTTTCTTGGAAATTTCTGTTATCTCCGCTTTTCTCCTCATTTTCTTTTATGGTTACGATAAAAGGAGATGGACCAGCATCCTCTATTTCGTATGGATGCTAATCCCGGGAGTTCTTGCAATGCTCAGTTTCCTTTTAATAGGTTCCGCCAATGATACTCTTGCGCTTAATGGGCTGCGTGAGGTGAGCATGCTTGCCTGGGCAATTCTGTTTATAGGTCTGTTAGTAAAATTCCCGGCGATCGGTCTTCACTCATGGTTACCCTGGGTTTACGAGCAGAGCCCAACTCCTCCTTTAGGGCTTTTGATCCTGGCTGACGGTCTCGCGGGTTACATCCTGCTGAGGATATATCTCGTGGACCCAAGCTTTATTATCGCTTACAAGGTTCCTATACTTGCGTATGCGTTATTCTCAGGGATTTATGCGGGCTTTTCCGTCTTCCGGCAAACCAATTACAAGCGACTTTTGGGTTATTCTTCGATTTCTCAAATGAGTTATATGCTGGTTGCGCTCTGCTTAGGCTCTTACGGTCTCATGGGGCTTGTTATCCAATTCGTGTCGCATTCTTTTGGGAAGTCCATCCTCTTAATGACCGCCGGGGGTATTATAGCGTTATACGGTATGAAGGATCTCGAAGATATGGGGGGATTGCACGATTACATGCCGGAGATTTCGAATGCTGCGGTGATAGGCTGGATGAATCTCGGCGGGATATTGACCGTAGGGATGCTGGGCGAGTTCTTTATCTTAAGGGGCATTGTGGACACTTTCGGACTGAACCTATGGGTTATCATACCCGCAGTCTTCCTCTTCATGCTCTCTGTCTGGTACGGATTTTACATGCTGAAGAGGATCTTCTACGGGCGACCGAGAAGTGCAGTGAGTGAAACGAAGCACGTGAGTGGATACCTCTACATCCCGCTGTTCATAATTGGGTTGCTTTCCGTTCTTTTCCTCTTCCCGCCCGTAGCTCCAGCCTTGACTAAGGGGCTCGAACTAATCATAGGAGGTATCGTGCCATGAATGAGTGGATACTCTTTCTCATACTGTTCTTAGCACCGATTATCAGTAGTGTGCCAATTGCCCTGGCGTACAAGCATAAGGAATGGACAGATAAATTACCCCCGCTCTCTGTCCTGGGGATTTTCATCTCCGTGCTTGTGAGTCTTTATATATTCTTCTGTCTCCCGGATAAAGCGTACTCGTATCCCTGGATTCCCGAACTGGGGATAAATTTCGTCATCATCACGGATTATCTGAGCAAATACATGGGGGTTGTAACCGCACTAATAGCGTTTTTCATCGCTATTTATGGCTTGGACTACATGAAAGGAGATTATAGACTGCCGTGGTATTGGTTCTTCTTCAATCTCTTCACCGCTTCAATGCTCTTAGTTGTTTACAGCGATAACCTGTTCCTGCTATTCGTAGGCTGGGAGGGCTTAGGTGCTGCTTCGTGGGGTCTGATCGGGCACTGGTATCGCGATGATGATGAACTCACTTATGTGGGCACGATGAACAGGAAGGTGGGACCCCTTAACTTCTTCTGGCCTCCAAGCGCTGGAGGGTGGCGTGCGATCTCAACCATAAGATTCGGTGACGTGCCGATGTTCATTGCGATTGCGGCGATATGGCTCTTCGCAGGTAACCTGAACATCTCAGAAATCGGATGGGGCGCGCTATTCGGGAAGGTGGGATTTGCAGGTACTTTGATCATTTTCCTCCTTTTCCTCACTGGACTGCTCACCAAATCCGCACAGGTTCCGTTCAGCGAGTGGCTAATGACCGCGATGACCGGTCCTACGACTGTTAGTGCCCTGCTCCACAGTGCAACCATGGTTGCAGCCGGAGCTTACGTTTTCATGCGAATGACCTGGTATATACAGCCCTGGAATTTGAATAACGTCCCGGGGCTGGAACTCGCGTATACCATCGCACTTTTCATTGGGCTGATTTCCGGCTTGTACGGTGCTCTTGCAGCTTCCGGAATGCTTGAAAGGAAGGTTCTGCTTGCAGCAACAACTATGTCCAGTCTTGGTTTGATGTTTGGAGCCACGGCAGCTTCTTATTGGATACACGCAGAAGTAAACGGGATGAATATAGCGGTTCTTGTTGGTTTCTGGTATTTAGCTATTCACGCATTCGCAAAAGCGAGTTTGTTCCTCGTTAGTGGTCATTTGATTCACGTAACTCATACCCGGTTCTCAGTCGGCGACCTCGAGTTTGGCAAAAAGATGAAGATAGGTTTTGCTACCACCATCATTGCAACGACTTTCCTCGTTGGAATACCGCCGCTTACCGCCTATTGGGTAAAATCTGCAATGGACCATGTGATGGAACACCTGGCGATTGAATACAGCATCGCCCCCTTAATACTTCTGTTGGTAACTTCCATACTGTATTCCGGAGTGCTTGCGAAATTCATGAGCACCAACTTCATAAAGGGTGAGAAGCCGCATGAAGCACACTTAGAGGGCGGAGGACTGATGAAAGCGGGATACGTGATGATGGTCTCGATGCTATTCGTGATATTTGGTCTTATATTCACGCAGACTGAGCTTGCGGGATTTGTCCACGCGGGATTTGAACCACTTTCGATCGCAGTGGGTACTGCAGCGTTAGCCGCTTACGGATTTGCCGTGTATAAACCGAGGATAGCTTCACTGCAGAAGCTCGGCACGTTCTTCAGCGACCGGATGTATTTCCCATACCTGAATGATTACCTCTGTCCGAAGATAGGGTTCTTCTTCTCTCGCATCTGCGATTATGTAAGCAGAGGGTTAGATGGATTCTGCAATATCTGGGTGATGCCGGGGTTATTCAGAAGGATTTCAGAAAGTATCAGATCTATCCAGACGGGAGAACTTAGTAAGTACGTCAGAATTGTGCTCGGTGTTGTAATGGCTGTTCTTATATTGGTCTCGATAGGAGGGGTGTGGCTATGATGGTGTCAATATCAACATCAATGATGATGCTGTTTGGGGCGTTAGTAATCCTGGTGCTCTGCTCCATCTTCTCTGTTAAATACCGCGATTTGGGATTAATCGGAGCGATAGTTGCAGTTATACTTGGTTTTGCAGCCGTTACACTCAAAAATCCCGAGCTTATCTATTATAGTGGATTTGTCCTGGCGATAAGTATCATCAACCTGCTTTCGCTTAAGAGAATCAAGAGTGTGA
The DNA here is from genome assembly GCA_030665925.1 of Methanosarcinales archaeon. Lineage (GTDB taxonomy): Archaea > Halobacteriota > Syntropharchaeia > Alkanophagales > Methanospirareceae > JACGMN01. The sequence goes on from DAOUYX010000029.1 coordinate 5,682, forward strand.
TTCAGGGCGTAGACTATGGATTGGTGGGCATAATGGCACTTGCAACCCTGTACATTTTCTCTACTCAGGACCTCGCGATGGTCTTAGCAGCTTTTGTACTCGTTTCTGTGCCAACGTATATTTTAGTCATGATAAGGGAGGGCGGAGCAAACGTAGAGGTTGGCATCAAATATATTACCTTTATGGTTCTGGCAACCGTTCTGTTTTTAATCGGTGCTGTTACTTTGGTTTACGCAAAAAATACGTCTAACGGTATTCTCTACATATTTGGCTATGTGATGCTCGTATTAGGGTTAAGTATTGAAGTGGGTATTGCACCGCTACACGAATGGGTTCCGGATGTTTTCACCAGTGCAGACCCCATTCCGATGTCCATCATCGCTTCGCTTGCAAAGATCGTTCCTTTTGTCATCGCTCTGAGAATACTGATGAGCACTTCTAACTCGCTGACCGTTTCAATAACTCTCTTTACTGCGGTGCTCGCGGCGATATCTATGTTCACGGGAAATATAGGGGCATTGACGTCAAAAGAGCCCGCACGAGTGCTCGGTTATTCCACCGTTGCTAACATGGGGTATGTGTTAGCATGCGTTGTAGTGGTTACCAAACCCGAGTTCTTCTATTTCGCATTGACCGGAGCATTGCTCATGCTGTTCTCAAATGCCGCGGGTAAGATTGGGTTCTTCAATGCGATAAAGAATAAAGGGGCGTATTCACCCTTGATGTACATGCTTGCTTTCTCGTTTATCGGCATTCCGCCACTCATGGGATTCTGGGGGAAGCTTTTCATTGTCTTCGCGCTGATCAAGGCTGAGTATATCTGGCTTGCTCTACTTCTCGTCTTAAACTCGGCAATATCTGTTCCTTATTATACGAGACTTGCAAGAGAACTCGGCGTTGGTTGGAAGGCAAATCTCACCAACTACATCTGCGTTGCCGCCGTAATTATAGTTTTAATTACGATCCTACCAGATTGGTTCTTTAAAGGCATGGAGGTCATTGCTCAGACGATAAGTATCGCAATATGATAAGATAAAAGGGAGAAAGAACGAAATGATGGAAAATGCTCTGATAATAGGTCTTGTGATTTTTGTTTGCGTACTCGTGGATATCATCATGCTTATCCTCAGTAAGATCTTGCCGGTGTATCACCTTTCAGAAGTGAAGACGTCAAGGTGGGAAGCAGGGAATATCCCGATAAGACATCCGAAATATACGCTTCCAATGCAGTATTTCGGATTTATGTTCATGTTCATGGCTGTGGAGCCAATACTTGTTATGCTCCTCGTATTTTCTGCGTATCCATCGGTTAATTTCTATCTCGTTTTACTACTGTCCCTGTTACTTCTGCTGCCCGCGCTTTACGTGGGCTACAAGATATCAATTGAGATGGCATATGAACCCAGTACTAAGGAAGTGAGGTAAAAAATAAAATGGGTATAGGACGAATATGGGGCTTCTTATGGAGGCCGTCAGAAAACTTCGATGCCGTTAAGGAAGATACCTTCGGTGACGCAATCAAGTATTACCTACCCCTGTTAGTGCTTTTCTCGGTTCTTTTTGCGGTAGTAACAGCCGCGATTTTGTTAAATCCTATGGTGCAGGGAGTTGTAAGCGATATGAGCGGTATGTTGCCAGAAGCTTGTCCCATCGGACTCTTGCTAACTATACTCAATCAGTTTAATCTGTTGACCCTCGGAGGAGGGCTTTTCATAGGTGCGCTCATCGGAGGAATAGTTGGCATCCTTATCCTTGGCATCTGGATGCACATCTGGGCATACGCGTTTGGCGGTAGAAGGGGATTAACACAGACGATAAAGGCTTTGATGTATTCAGCGACGCCATTTTTTCTACTGGGCTGGATTCCTGGTTTGGACATCCTGGGATTAATATGGGTTCTTCTTTTGTTACTCAATGGCCTGATGGAACTTCAAGAGATGTATTCGGGAAGAGCAATCCTCGCACTTATTTTCGCTTTAGTTGTACCAATGGTCATTATGGGAGCAATGGCCGCTCCTTTTATCCTCGCACTGCTATAACATAAAAATTTAGAAAAAGTTAAATATCAAAGAGAAAAGAAGAAGTGTAAAAGAAGATGGAAGAAGGAGAGCAGGACAGGAACATACGTATCCTCCATTCAGGAGTATTCTCCCCTTTAAGGAGATGGGGAGCGAAGTGGAGCCTATGGCCGTGCCATTTTGTTACTTCTTGCTGTGGTGTTGAACTGGCGCATGCTTTTGCCTGTGGGTTTGACGGCGAGAGATTGGGCACGTTAAATATGGGTATTTCAAGGCAGGCGAATTTCATCATCGTTGAAGGCACGATAACGAGGAAGATGGCACGTGCGCTGAGGATTGTATGGGAGCAGATGCCCGACCCGAAGTTCGTGAACGTAATAGGGGCGTGCGGTCAAAGAGGGGGGATATTCTGGAACAGCTATAACATAACCCGTCCTTCGGAGATAGTGCCCGTGGATTTCTTTGTTCCGGGGTGCCCGATAACACCGGAAAGTCTTTTAAGGGGTGTAAGAGCGGTTCAAGAGAAGATAGAAGGAAAGGAGAGAACAACCATAAAATTTAATAAAGTAGAACTGCCTTCTGGGGGCGAGTTGGAGGAAAGAACGGTGCCTACCACTCCAAAGCTCTTTGCTCCCACACCAGAAATCAAATTAGACGTTAAAAGATCGGTAGATTGGGATTTCGGTAAAGAATTGAAGGATCTTCTCAGAAAAGGACTTAAAGGCCTTTACGAATCCATAACGATTACCGACGTGAACCGTATAGCCATCAGGGCAACGCAAGAGAAGTTTATGGAGGTGGCGCAGAGGCTCAAGGACATAATGAAGATGGATCACGTGAAGAACGTGAATGTGATAGAAGTGCCACACGAACGGAAGTATGTTATGGAGTACATGGTCTCGAGCTATAGCGTTGATGAGCTGATGCCCGTTATTATATCCTTATTTACGGAAATAGGCAGAGAAGCCGAGCCGGAATTCCCAAGCCTTACATCGCTCTGGGAGAGTGCCAATTATTCGGAAAGGGAGATGCACGACTTCTTCGGAATCGAATACAAGGGCAATAAAGGGATGAACGGAAAGTTCCTTCTGCCTCCCGAAGTAGATACTCCGTTAAGGAAGGATTTCAAGATTGAAGAGGAGCAGTATGTATTCGACGAGGAGGCCCCAATTACAACCCCAATAAAGCTTCCGCCCGATCTTGTGATGCCGGTTCCAGAAGAAACACTTGAAGCGGCGGAGGAAAATGACGAGATGGTCGCCTGTATCGGTCCCCACCATCCTGGCAGTGGACACCTGAGGTGGATAATGCGACTGAAAGGCGATGCGATTGTGGAAATCATTCCCGATCCCGGATACGTTCACAGGTCAATGGAGAAGCTCGCCGAAAATCGCCTGTACATCCAGAATGTACCTCTGTTCGAGAGAGCGAATATAAGCGACCCCTTCAATATGAACCTTGGATATGTCCGTACGATAGAGAACGCACTTAAAATCGAAGTTCCGGAAAGAGCGAAGTATATAAGAACGATAATGGCGGAACTTTCGAGGATAGGGGCATTCTTCTACGACTGCGGGATATATTCTCTCTTCATGGGGCATTCAACGGGGTTCATGTATGCCTGGGCGATAAGGGAGATGATTCTTGAAGCGGTGGTGAGAATGACCGGGTCGAGATGCACACCCTCTTTTATAATTCCGGGCGGAATAAGGCGAGATATTTCCGACTATGTTCTTGACATGACCGACAATTTCACCTCCGCAGTTCATAAAAGGCTGAAGAAGTATGAGGATATATTCATATACAATCCAGTATTCGTAGCGAGAACAAAAGGGGTCGGAGTTCTGACGAGGGAAGATGCGATAAGGTGTGGATTGGTGGGGCCCTTCTTGCGGGCATCTGGAATTGACTATGATATAAGGAAAGTGGCGCCTTACGAAGCTTATGATAAGTTCGACTGGGAAGTAACGACTGGTGATGCGGGAGACTGCCTCGGTAGGTTCATGGGCAGGTACGAGGAGACAAAGCAGAGTTTGAGTATTCTAAAGCAGGCGGTAGACGTAGTGAAAGAGATGCCGAGGGGAGCGGTTATAAGCGAAGAAGCCCTTGGGGAATACAAAGAGGCATCAAGGGACATAAAAGGTCATTTATACCATGCTTATGGCAATCTCGTGCTCCCGAAAGGCGAGTGGACTACCGTTACCGAATCCGCGAGGGGCACAGTGCTATACTCAATTATAAGCGATGGGGAGTCAAACGTTCCTTATCGTGTGAGGATTATAACACCGTGCTGGATGAATCTAAGAGGAATAATAGAAGCATCAAAAGGAGAAAGAGTAGCAGATTTCTGGGCTATCTACGGGAGTTTTGGTTACTTCCCACCAGAAGCAGATAGGTGATAAAAATGATGGAACTCATAAATACGCTGATAAGCACAATGATGAGCAATCAGGTGAGTATACCCCTTGCAGAACCGATATTGGAGTTATTACGGGATATTCCCCTGGTGGGTGAGATGATTGCACTTATATTATGGCGACCGATTTTCGCAGCGTTAATTTGTCCGGGTCTCACGGTCGGAGGTATTTTACTCCTATTCTTTCCCTGGATTGAGAGGAAACTCTGTGGTAGGATACAGTGGCGTGTGGGACCGCATGAAATAGTGTGGTGGTTAGGAGGGCTAATCCAGATACTTGCAGACACGTTGAGATTCCTCTTCCAGGAAGTGATAGTGCATAAGGACGCACATAAGCATTATTTCTTGCAGTTCCCCTTCCTTTCTTTCATAGCTTTTCTTCTACCCTTGCTCTTTATCCCCGCGGGAAATATCGTCGCAATAGAATCGCCCTATGCGATACAGATAATGTTAGCGTTGATATGTCTGTTCCCAGTGTTTATTTTGGGTCTCGGCTGGGCATCGAACAGCAGATTCTCTTTTATAGGGACAGTGAGGGAGGCTTTCATGTATTTTGCATACGAAGTTTCCTTCATCATAGCTATTCTCGCGATGATCGTCCTGTACGGGACTTCTGACATGGTATCAATAGTAGATAAGCAGAGTATATGGGGTATAGCCCTCAATCCTATTGCCGCACTTGCGTTTTTTATCGCGGCTGCGATGGCAACGTCACGATTACCTTTTGAGATAGCCGAAGCGGACCAGGAAGTAGCTGCTGGGCCTCACGTTGAGTATTCAGGAATCGCCTTCGGGCTTATCTACGTAATGTGTTATGAGAAGGCGTACGTTTTAAGCGGTCTCATGACCGTTTTGTTCCTTGGAGGAGGAAGTGCCCCTTACATACCGGTCATAACAGATCTTCTTGCACCACTTCTTGGCGACCTGTGGGGTGCTATGTGGTTCGTACTAAAGACTATAATAGTAATGACTACTTTATTTGTTCTTCGAACGATATATCCTCGATATAGACTTGACCAGGGTCTAAGCATCGGGTGGGGTGCAATGCTTGGATTATCTGTAATCGCACTTGCATTGTCGTTAGCATTAGTGGCAGGAGGAGTGATAGTGATATGAAAAAGGTTATGGTTCCGGACCAGAGCACGGGAGAGAAGGTAATTCGACACGCAGCCGCCATAGGGGTGACTATGAAGGAATCTGTATACCCACTGACGGCAACGGTGTTTTATCCAAAGGAAAGGAAGAAGATGCCGGATAATTTGCGTGGCTACCTCATGTTTGACCTCGACAAGTGTATAAGTTGCTGGCAGTGCGCTTTTATATGCCCCGCAAATGCGATTCGAATGAAAGAAGCACCGAACAACAGGTATTATCCCACAGTAGATTATGGTAAGTGCATCTTCTGCCATTTCTGCATTGACTCGTGCTCTGGTGGTGCATTAATGTCAACAAAGATTCATGACGTCGCCTATAAGGATATGGACGAGATGGTCACACTGACCGAGGAGATGATCGAACCGCCGGAGATAATTCGCGAGGATAAAAAGACCGTTGAATACGTGATAGACAAGAAGGATTTGCATTTGAAGAGGCGGAAGGAGGTAGACACGCTTTTGGTCGAAAATATACCGCCAGTAGAGATCCCTATGGTGAGCCAGTGCGTAGACCGGGGGAGCTGTCTTGCGTGCAGGGTTTGCGAGAGGGTGTGTGAGAGCGGGGCGGTTTCTTCTTCAACGGAAAATGGCATAATAAGAATGAAAATAGACACGGAAAAGTGCACCGGATGTGGCTTATGCGTTAAGGAATGCTCAATGCAAATTTTAAGGCTTGTTAGGAAGTGATGATGAAGATGGCGGCAGAGACCGAAACGGGAAAAGGAGAAGCAGAATGGGAAGTGAATATTCCGGAGAAGAAGTTGAAGGACAGGTTATTTTTTGAGAATCTCAAGGCGATGGTTATTGATACGCAGTTATGCAGCCGGTGTTTGACCTGCGTATCTATATGCCCGGGCGGGTTACTTGTAAACGAGGAGGACATAGTAGATTTCCCGGATTTCGAGGATAATTGTCTTGACTGCGGCGCCTGTGTACGGGTATGCCCGCGGTATGATTACAAGCCCAAAAGCGGTTTGGGGGATTATATAGAGTTCACTGCTGGTAAGTCGAAGCGTTTTAAAGGTCAGGACGGCGCAATGGCAACGGAATTTATCGTTTCCGCGATGGACATGGGTCTGATAGACCGTGGCATATTCGTTGATCGCGATGAGTTATGGAGGACGGATGTTTTTCATGTTCACAATCCCGAACAGCTTGAAAAGCTGCCGTTAGGCGGGACGAAATATACGTTTGCGGATATAATGCCGGAATTGAAGAAGGCGGTGATGTTCACGAAGAAAGGTGTGGGTGTAGTCGGCACGCCCTGTATGGTCT